>NZ_WIVG01000119.1 GCF_016758115.1 Lactococcus garvieae | reverse complement strand
GTCACAGGTTGATTGTTGGACTTATAAAAGAGCCCCCACTCGGAGTTTTCTAAATGAGCCGCCCCTTGAGCTTCTGCCTTACCTGTCTCGGCATCTTGCTTAAGCAGTGTAGCTTCACCTAGACCAATCGTTTTGACTTTTAATTCACCTTCCAAAGTTGCTGGGTCAGTTGTGGCAAATAGGGTTTGTCCTACAGTGCCATTAGGGTTAATAGTGCCATAAATATAGCTTGGAGCAAAATCTCTATTTTGATTATTCCAAACTGCCACATTCCCCTCTTTCCCAATTGCCTTTGGGGTAGCTGAGACTTCAAGGGCATTGCCTTTACGTTGAGCAGTCAATCCCTCACTTGCTTTAA
>NZ_WIVG01000118.1 GCF_016758115.1 Lactococcus garvieae | reverse complement strand
CAAGGTTCGACTCCTTGTGCTTGTTTAAAAATAAAAAAAGTGAGTTGTTGGTCAACAAGTTCACGACTAGAAAGAGGATAAAAACCAAAGAAACCATGGGGGAAAAATTATGACATACAGTAAAGAAGAAGCACAAAGGAAAATCCAAAGACTTGGTGAGTTAATGATTGCCAAAAGATATGACGAATCATGGACTGTCGCAAGTAATTTACTGGCTTATTTTAGAGGCTATGGCGATGTAATGTCAGGTTCAGATTATTTGGTTATTGATGAAGTTCTTAGAAGCTTTTTTGCTGTGAATAACCAACTTGACGAGGTAAGTATGCTTGCTTATGGTATGGGTCAAAAAGCGTTGAATACTCAACTCT
>NZ_WIVG01000117.1 GCF_016758115.1 Lactococcus garvieae | reverse complement strand
CGTATCTTTACCATGGCTGGGGAGCAGTATCGTTATCTGGAGAATCAAGGTTCTGGGAATCATCTGATTATTCGGAACAATGTGATTAGTAATGCTCGTTTTCATAATCAAGAGAGCTTCATTGACACATGGTATAGTGGACTAGATGCATCGGTTAGAAATATGGTGCAACCTGTGGCCAATACTTTTACGACAGGTGCTATTCCACATGAGGATGTAACTTGGACAGATGGGACTATAAATAGACCAACCAATTTGCATGACTTTCCAGAAGCTGATGCAGATGTATCTCGAGTTGTTCCGGGCGGAACGCCACGTGCATTTTCTCTATCTGTGGCAGATGTGACACGTCTTTTTGGTAATAGACAAGAACGGAGACTACTTCACA
>NZ_WIVG01000116.1 GCF_016758115.1 Lactococcus garvieae | reverse complement strand
TACCCTGAAAGACCAAGATAAGGAGTACACGGTTACTGAACTTGTCACAGATGAGAAAGGAAACAAGGTCGTTGAGGAAAACGACTATAAGAATAACCCTTCTCAATCTGTGAAGGTGGCTAAAGCTGATGGACACACAGAAGTGCAGGACAAAGAAATAAGTCCGTCAAGCACTGTAGTTAAGGATAAGTTCTTCTATGAAGGCTTAGTCAAAGGGGACACTTATACCGTTAAAATCAGTCAAGCCTACGACCATGACTTGAAGAAAGTTATTGATGTGGACGGCACTTTAACCTTTAAGGCGACAGATACCAAAGGTGTTGTGGAAGTACCCGTCAAAGTGGATGCGACAAAATATGCGGGACACAAGATAACTTTCTATGAGGACGCATGGCACGGGGACAAGCCAAAGGATAAGGAAGAGCCTCTT
>NZ_WIVG01000115.1 GCF_016758115.1 Lactococcus garvieae | reverse complement strand
TTAAACATGATATTGTTATCTTTCATGTGGGACACATCCACATCATTCGTAGAAATAATTTGACCTGTGACTGTATCCTTAAAAACAAAGGTATAGCTTGTAATTGCCCCTGCACTGTCACGGTTTGTGGTGTGGGTCACTGTAAAAGGATTGATAGGCTTCAAGCCTTTTGGTGTTTCTACTTCTGTAAACTCATAGTCTCCAAACACAAGGAGATTTTTGAAGTCCACCACACCATTTGTCGTGATACCACTTGCCTTATCCAGTACGCCTTTAGAAGTGGTTGTGACAGGCTTTCCTTTTGTACCATTAATAGGTCTTGCCTCAAATTTTGCCCCATTCAAGCCAGTAAGTGAACCATTCACATCCTGAACTTTCGACCAAACCACTCCAAACTTACCTACACGGTCTTTGGCTGTGGCTTCTTCCAT
>NZ_WIVG01000114.1 GCF_016758115.1 Lactococcus garvieae | reverse complement strand
GTCTGGCCGTCACTCTCTTTTTTCTCTACCTCTGTTTCTGGCGGAAGCGTAAAGGCTGGACGGACATAAGCAGGATAGGGGACACCCCCACCTCCAAACATCCCCTCATAGTCAATGACCTTAGCTACTACAGAATCCGTCGCAAAAGCCGTACGGAGCCACCAGCTATAAGGAGTTGACTCCCCTTCTAAATAAGCTAACCTGTCCTCTTTTACTCCACCTTTTCGCTTAAAATACAGTAAGTTACGATCATCTTCAAAACGAACTCTACCCTTGTAATTTCCTACATCAATGTCTGAAAGCAAGAAAAGTTTCCGCTTTATTTTTTCTATGTGCCCCATTCCTGCATTTTTTGCCGAGGGTTTTATTCCCAGCTCTGTGAGGGGGATATTTTCCTGCACATCTTTAGACAAACGCTTGATAAAGTCCTTGTGCATAAAGGCA
>NZ_WIVG01000113.1 GCF_016758115.1 Lactococcus garvieae | reverse complement strand
TTAAAGCAAGTGAGGGATTGACTGCTCAACGTAAAGGCAATAGCCTTGAAGTCTCAGCTACCCCAAAGGCAATTGAGAAGGAAGGCGAAGTCAAAGTATATAACAGTTATGATGATAATTTCCAACCAAGCTATATTTATGGCACCATTAACCCTAATGGTACTGTAGGTCAAACCCTATTTGCCACAACGGATCCATCTAGACTGGATGGCAAACTGAAAGTCAAAACAATTGGTCTAGGCGAAGCTACACTGCTTAAGCAAGATGCCGATACAGGTAAGGCAGAAGCCCAAGGGGCGGCTCATCTGGAAAACTCAGAGTGGGGACTCTTTTATAAGTCCAACAATCAACCGGTGACGTGGAAAGACGGCAATGAGGGCTATCCTATTACTGTGGTTTCAGGCGAAAAAGTCGCAGGTGATAATATTGTCCTTCGTATGACAGA
>NZ_WIVG01000112.1 GCF_016758115.1 Lactococcus garvieae | reverse complement strand
GTCTGGCCGTCACTCTCTTTTTTCTCTACCTCTGTTTCTGGTGGAAGCGTGAAAGCTGGACGAACATAAGAGATGTAGGCAACACCATTTCCCCCAAATTTCCCTTCATAATTAATTACTTTAGCCACTGATGAATCCGTTTCAAAAGCAGTACGGAGCCACCAACTATAAGGTATAGAGTCATTTTCTAAAAATGCCAGTCTGTCCTCTTTTACTCTCCCCTTTCTCTTAAAGTACAACAAATTCTTCTCCTCTTCTAATCGGAGTCTGTCCTTATATTTTCCCACATCAATATCCGAAAGCAAGAATATTTTCCGCTTTATTTTATCTATATGCCTACTTTCAAAGTTAGGTTTTAGAGCTTTTATCCCAAGCTCTGTGAGGGGAATATTTTCTTGCACACTTTTAGATAAACGCTTGATAAAGTCTTTGTGCATAAAGGCATCCGGTAT
>NZ_WIVG01000111.1 GCF_016758115.1 Lactococcus garvieae | reverse complement strand
ATTGCAGGGACATTCGCCTTTACCGCCTTCAACCAACGCGCTATTAACGACCGTTTAAGAGATAATCTAGGCGAAGTGGGTGGCCGCGTTCACGACTACTATAACCGAGATACGGAAAATAAGGACGTCTTTGTCGAAAACTATGGAGAAGAACCTATCATGGCTAGGATTCGTCTGTCTGAGTTTATGGAAATTCGAGGCAGAGGAGAAACAGAGTTTACACCTGTAGTGCCCAATACTGAGCGGGAAGCAATTGAAACTTGGACCACCTACATTCCAGAAGGAAACACGCTCACTACCCGTGTAGGGGACTCTGCTTATTTTAACCAATATGCCAACTTGACCTTTGGTTGGACTCGTGAAGGAGAATATGCACCTTGGTACTTGCCCACCTTCAACCATGTGGAGAACGACCTGATGACAGCCGCAGCAGGCCATGCACGGGACTATATCGCTGGAATTGGCGCTACAGATGGAAGCACAGATGGAGCCACTCATCCGGGTACAGGTGAGGATGCCTACTGGCAAGA
>NZ_WIVG01000110.1 GCF_016758115.1 Lactococcus garvieae | reverse complement strand
TGTGGTACATCTATTTCAAAAACATGGAATAGCAGTATCACGTTTAAGTGTACACAGAGTCATGTAACTTTGGTACGGCCTGTGATGAAGGGCTCCTATCAGCCAGCATGTTGTCCCAGAACCTTCCTTGTGGTGTTGGGCACATGGATAATAGCAACAGTTTCGGCATTATTGGCTCCTGCTGTGATGTCATCCACGCGGAGGTACATTTCAGTCCCGTATTTTGCAGAATAGGTTGATTGTGAAATATCGTAATCTCCGCCCTCTGCAACATCGTCAGGATCATAGTCAGGATCGTTAGGGGCAATCGCATGCCACCGATCTTTGGATTCGCCGGTATAACTATTCCAGTAATCACCAGATATTAGAGAAGGATCGTTTAAGAGTTGACTGATAGAATAGCCATCTTCAGGGGGATAAAATGGATAATGAGCAAAAGGAATAATCCCGCGGTATCTTGCACGCATGGCTGCAGTTCCTGTCGCAGTCATATTTTTCAGCATCCAATAAACACGAATCTTATGATGGGGTTTCAGTGAAATGTTTTCAGG
>NZ_WIVG01000011.1 GCF_016758115.1 Lactococcus garvieae | reverse complement strand
TACAAGCAGAGGGTCAGCGGTTCGATCCCGTTAACTCCCATTGAATATGTTATAATATATTCAATGACAATTAAATATCGGAAGGGTAGCGAAGAGGCTAAACGCGGCGGACTGTAAATCCGCTCCTTCGGGTTCGGGGGTTCGAATCCCTCCCCTTCCATAGTTTTACGGGCATAGTATAAAGGTAGTACAAAGGTCTCCAAAACCTTTGGTGTGGGTTCAATTCCTGCTGCCCGTGTTTAATATTTTGGCGGATGTGGTGAAGTGGTTAACACACCAGCTTGTGGCGCTGGCACGCGCGGGTTCGATCCCCGTCATCCGCCTTCTTAATGGGGTATAGCCAAGCGGTAAGGCAAGGGACTTTGACTCCCTCATGCGTTGGTTCGAATCCAGCTACCCCAGTTCAAATATATTTTATTTGAGAAGAGTCTGTTGCCGAAGTGGCGGAATAGGCAGACGCGCCAGACTCAAAATCTGGTTCCTTCACGGGAGTGCCGGTTCGACCCCGGCCTTCGGCATATTGAGAAGACGCAAGTTTAGTTGTGTCTTTTTTCTTCTGAGTGATAGAACTGAATAATACTGATACCGATATAAATAGATTAACTACCCTTTCTAATACGAAAAGGGTTAGAGAATAACAAAATAAAAGTTCTTAAGCTGAATTATTTCAAAATATTGTAAAGACCAAAAAGTGGAAAAATGCACTCATGAGGATACAAAAGTTGTTAAAGCATTTTGAGGATTACTGATTGATTATTATTTTACTGAAGAAGGACTTCTAAATATTTTTGAACACACAATAATGCCGTAACATTATAATATGAAATTACACTTAAAATAAGGTAAGATAAATTATTTACTATTCAGCTAAAACAAATTTGGAGGTTTATTATCCATGTATAAAAAATATGGAGATTGTTTTAGGAAGCTCAGAAATCAAAAAAATCTAGGATTATCATATTTTAGTAAACTTGGAGTAAACCGCGCAAACTTATCTAGGTTTGAAAGAGGACAAAGTATGATGAGTTTTGAGCGCGTAGAGCTTATGTTAGAAGAAATGCAAGTTCCATTAGCGGAGTATGAATTAATTGTAAATAATTTTACGCCAAATTTTCAAGAGATTTTTTTATTGGAACTAGAGGAGGCTGATTTTAGTCAAGATATAGATAAAATACAAAGCTTATATACAGAGTCACAAAGGGAGGGAAAATATTTGTTATCCCTTGCTGCAAAGACGAGGCTTAAAAATATAAGTTTATCGGAAGTCAAAGAGGTTGAAGATTATCTTTGCAATGTTGAAGAATGGGGCTACTTTGAGCTTACCTTATTTTATTTTGTATCTGATTACATGGATATTTCTCAATTGGAAAGTCTTCTTGCAGATTTTGATGAAAGATGTGAAAAGTACTGTAGACTTTTAAAATATAGGCGGCGATTATTTCAAATAGCATACCACAGTGCGGCTATATTTGCCTCTAATGGGGAAAGAGAAAAAGCTGAAAATATATTAGAAATTACAAAGAAATACCGTGCTATGGGAGTAGATTTGTATGCTGAGGTGCTAAGACATCTTGCTATGGGGATAATTATTTTTAATTTTGAAGATAAGGATTTAGGTGATAAACAAATTAACTATGCCCTTGACGTTCTAGAGAATTTTGGTGGATTAAAATTAAAAAAATTCTATCAGAGAAACTTGAAAAAATTTAAAAGAAATTAATCTCTCTCGTTGTTGCGTTAATGCAACAGCTAGGGAGAGATTTTTTGTTTTTAGGGGTATATACTTAAAGTAGAAAGAGAGTTAAACTGTTTTTGTATAACAATTCTTTTGAATGAACTTTACATATTTTAGGGAGGTATGATGAATCAAAAAAAATTATCATTATTCGGATTTTTTGCTTTAACTGCTTCTATGGTTCTGACAGTATATGAATATCCGACTTTTGCTACTTCAAAATTGCATTTGGTCTTCTTTTTGCTATTAGGGGGCTTGTTGTGGTTTCTACCAGTAGCATTGTGTGCAGCTGAAATGTCCACAGTAGAAGGATGGAAAAACGGAGGAATTTTTAGTTGGGTTAGCCAAACATTAGGAGAACGCTTTGGGTTTGCGGCGATATTTTTCCAATGGTTTCAAATTACGGTAGGATTTGTAACGATGATATATTTTATCTTAGGTGCACTTTCATACGTATTAAATTTTGAAGCTTTAAATTCAGATCCATTAATTAAATTTATAGGTTTGCTCGTCATTTTTTGGGGATTGACTTTTTCCCAATTGGGAGGCACTCAGCGAACAGCTAAATTAGTAAAATCTGGTTTTATAATCGGGATTGTGATTCCGTCTATCATCCTATTTGCATTATCAGTAGCTTACCTTATAGGAGGAAATCCTATAGAAATAGCAATCAACAAGGATGCTTTTATTCCAGATTTTTCACAACTTTCAACGTTGGTCGTCTTTGTTTCATTTATTTTAGCTTATATGGGGGTTGAAGCTTCAGCCTCTCATATCAATGAGTTAGAAAATCCTAAGAGAAATTACCCATTGGCGATGATTTTGCTGGTAATTTTGGCAATTTCTTTGGATGCACTTGGAGGTTTCTCAGTAGCTGCGGTTATACCTCAAAAGGAGTTATCTTTAAGTGCAGGAGTGATTCAAACGTTTCAAACATTAATTTTACATTTTAATAGTCATTTTGGATGGCTAGTTAAAGTAATTGCAATAATGATTGCATTTGGAGTAATGGGGGAAGTAAGTTCATGGGTTGTTGGACCTTCTCGAGGAATGTTTGCAGCAGCTCAATGGGGATTACTTCCAAAGTTTTTGCGTAAGACAAATGCTCATGACGTGCCAGTACCATTGGTCATGATTCAAGGCGTAATTGTGACAATTTGGGGAGCTGTGTTAACTTTTGGAGGAGGAGGTAATAACTTATCCTTCTTAGTAGCAATTTCGTTGACTGTAGTTATTTATTTGGTTGGCTATCTATTGTTTTTCATGGGTTATTTCGTCTTAGTTTATAAGAAAAAAAGTTTAAAACGGACATACAATGTTCCAGGAAAAATAATTGGGAAATCAATTATTGCAGGAATTGGATTCTTATTATCCGTATTTGCTTTATTAATTTCTTTCGTTCCGCCTGAATCAATTGCTAAAAATGAAACACGGACATATCAAATGATATTGCTCATAAGCTTTGCTGTCACAGTTATTTTGCCGTTTGTTATTTATGAATTGCATGATAAAAAAGGACACGAATCTGTTGAAGAGCCTACTCACTTTAAAGCAGGGGAAGTGAATCCAGCAGTTTATCCAATAGCGCGTGGGGAACATCATATTATAAAAAAAGAAGAACATATATTAAAACATTAAAGAAAACTGGAGGATTTACATATGTTATATGGAAAAGAAAATCGTGATGAGGCAGAATTTTTAGAACCTATTTTTGGTTCAGAAAGTGAGCAGGTTGATTTACCTAAATATAAAATGGGTAAAAAATCAATTGAACCCCGAGTGGCCTATCAATTGGTTCAAGATGAGATGCTGGATGAAGGAAATGCTCGCTTAAATTTAGCAACTTTTTGCCAAACATATATGGAACCTGAAGCAGTAGAGTTGATGAGCCAAACTTTGGAGAAAAATGCAATTGATAAATCAGAATATCCAAGAACAGCAGAAATTGAAAATCGCTGTGTCAATATGATTGCGGACCTTTGGAATGCGAGTGAAAAGGAACACTTTATGGGGACTTCAACCATCGGTTCTTCAGAAGCCTGCATGTTGGGAGGAATGGCTATGAAATTTGCTTGGCGCAAGCGAGCAGAAAAATTAGGCCTAGATGTCAATGCTAAAAAACCTAACTTGGTTATTTCTTCTGGTTATCAGGTTTGTTGGGAAAAATTCTGTGTGTATTGGGATATCGAGATGCGTGAAGTACCGATGGATAAAAATCACATGTCAATTAATCTAGAAAAAGTTATGGATTATGTTGATGAATATACCATTGGTATTGTTGGAATTATGGGTATCACTTATACTGGAAGATATGATGATATTAAGGGACTAGATAAGTTAGTTGGAGAATATAACAAACATACGGATTATAAAGTTTATATTCACGTAGATGCTGCTTCAGGAGGTCTTTATGCGCCATTTATTGAACCTAAACTTGAATGGGATTTCCGTCTGAAAAATGTCGTTTCTATCAACACATCGGGCCACAAATATGGTTTGGTCTACCCTGGAGTGGGCTGGGTCTTATGGCGTGATAAAAAATATTTACCAGAGGAGTTAATTTTTAAAGTAAGTTACCTTGGCGGAGAATTACCAACGATGGCGATTAATTTCTCCCACAGTGCTGCTCAGCTGATCGGACAATATTATAATTTTGTGCGCTATGGATTTGACGGCTATAAAGCTATTCATGAAAGAACACACAAGGTAGCTATGTACCTCGCAGAGGCAATTGAGAAAACAGGACTCTTTGAAATTGTAAACGATGGTTCACAGCTACCAATTGTTTGTTATAAGCTAAAAGAAAACAGAGATTGTGACTGGGATTTATATGACCTAGCCGACCGTCTGTTGATGAAAGGATGGCAAGTCCCAGCTTATCCTTTACCAAAAAACTTAGAGGATGTTATCATACAACGTGTAGTTGTACGTGCAGATTTTGGAATGAATATGGCCTACAACTACGTACAAGATATGCAAGAAGCAATTGATTTTTTGAATAAGGCACACATTAAGTATCATAATGAACCCGAAAATAAAACATATGGGTTTACACATTAAAATGATAATATTCGAATTTCGATGATTTTATATCATCATATAAAAATGCTTGCTGATGGTGTAGAAGAGCACCGTAAGCAAGCATTTTTTTGTTATTTTATATGTTAGTGAATTAAGCAAGAAAAGTTTTCTTCGATTTTTTGATGAGGTACTTTTCAATTTCAATTACGACGAAGATAAGAAGTGAGAGCAGGAGCGCAATAAGCCAATGTGTAGCGGTAAGTGGTATGACATCAATAAATGTACGCAGCGGTGTGAGCGTGAAGAGGAAGGTCGTCCCTAATGATATAACTGTTGTCCAGAAAATCGTTTTATTTGAATACAAACCATCTTGAAATATGGAATCATTGCTTCGCGCGTTGAAGATGTGATAAGTTGAAGCAAGGGCAAGGACAAGGAAAGTCATAGATTGCCCCAACTGTAGACTGGGCGTACTTCCAGGTATTTCAACGAAGTATCCGATATAGAAGCCGATAAGAGAAATGATGATGAAAGTTGTTGATGAAGTAAAAATACGCTGTGAAACACCACGAGAAAAGAGACTTTCATTTACATCTATCGGGGGCTTGTTCATGATATATTTGTCAGAGGTTTCTCGGCTTAATCCAAAGCCAGGAATACCATCGGCTAAAACATTGATATAGAGGAGTTGCATCCCTGTAAGTGGGAGTCCCCAACCAATAATAGCTCCAATAAGCATAATAAGAATTTCAGCGATATTGGCTGAAAGCAGGTAGTAGATTGTTCGCTTAATGTTAATATAGACCCGTCGGCCTTCAGCAATTGCACTAACAATTGTTGCAAAATTATCATCAGCTAGGATGATGTCAGAGGCGTTTTTAGCAACCTCTGTCCCAGCTATACCCATTGCGGTACCAACATCTGCAGCACGTAGCGAAGGCGCATCGTTGACGCCATCCCCTGTCATAGCAACGATGTGTTTTTTGTCTTGCCAAGCTTTAACGATGCGGAGTTTATCCTCAGGGGAGACGCGTGCATAGACAGATATTTTTTCGATATTTTCCTTAAGTTCATCGTCTGACATATTGGATAAGGTAATACCATCAACGACTAAATCGCCTTCTCTATAGATATCAAGCTCTTGAGCAATTGCTTTGGCTGTTAGTGCGTGATCCCCTGTAATCATAACAGGAATGATACCTGCATTTCGAGCTTCTGCTACGGCATGTTTGCTTTCAGGTCGTGGAGGGTCAATCATACCAATGATTCCTAAGAATGTTTGCCCTTCTTCGAGTAATTGATGATCTTCTGGAATTTCATCAATTACTTTGTAGGAAAGAGCAAGGACACGTAAAGCATTTTCTGCGAATGTGTCATGGATATCATGTGCTTCTGTAAAATGTTCTGGGACAAGACGGTCAAAGGCACCTTTGGTAATGACGAGATATCCTCCAGTTTCATTGGGAACAACGACTGTCATCTTTTTTCTTGTAGAGTCAAAAGGAAGTTCTAAGAGACGTTCAGGCTCTTCATCTGGTTGATAAAAATTGTGAGTGATGAGGAAATTAATGATGGCTGTTTCTGTTGGATCACCGTGTGTTTCCCACTTGCCTCCTTCTTGGACAGCTGTTGCATTAGAAACTAAACCAAACTTGTAAATTAAATCTTTTTCCTTGTCCGAGAGTTGGTCCTTTTGCCAAACATCTTCCCCTTGTACCCAAAGTCGTTGAATAGTCATTTGATTTTGCGTAAGCGTTCCTGTTTTATCGGAAGCGATGACAGACGCATTTCCCAGTGTTTCAACGGCAGGAATATTACGGATTATGGCTTTTTTATAAGCCATATTTTCAACACCATAGACGAGGGACAAGGTAACGATAACAGGTAGGGTTTCAGGCACAGCAGCAATACCAAGAATAACAGCCGTCATCATGTTTTCACTAAAAGGGATTCCTCCGTGCAAGAGATTTACTAGGAAAATCACTGCACCAGCACCAAAAGCAATTGCTGCAAGACGTTTTGCCAGTGAATCAATGCGTTTCTGTAAAGGGGTTTTCCCCTTAACTTGGTCTTCCAATAGTTGGGCAATCTGTCCCATCTGACTTTTCATTCCAGTAGCAACAACAATGCCTTTGGCTGTTCCATTAAGGACGTTTGTCCCTGAGAAAACCATATTCACTTGATCTCCTAGAGGGACATTTTCATATATTTCACGTGAGGCATCTTTTTCTATCGCTTCAGATTCCCCCGTGAGCGATGATTCATCAACCTGTAAACTATTTGCTGAAAGCAGCCGAACGTCAGCACCAACTTGTTCCCCCGCATTCAGTTGAATCAAGTCGCCTACGACCAATTCTTCCGATGGAATCGTGCTTAACTTTCCGCTTCTAATGACGGTTGAATTAGGAGCAGATAGTTTTTTTAAAGCAGACAAGGCTGTCTCAGCGCGTTCCTCTTGTAGATGTGCTACGATGACGTTTATAATGACAATCAATAGGATAACAATGGGTTTTGTAAAATTATCAGTTTCTAGAGAAAGATAAAAAGCAGGAACAGAAACAATGATTAAAACAAGATTCATCACTTCAAACATATGTTTCAAGAGTTTTTGAAAAGTGCTTTTTTGCTTTGCTTCTTGGAAAACATTGCTGCCGTATTTTTCACGATATGCAGTAATCTGTTCTTTATCTAAACCCTCTGAAACATTGGTTTTATAGTATTCTTTTATGGTATTGATGTTACTTTTCTTGTAATCCATAGATTCTCCATTCTACTTTTCGGCCCTTATAAAAAAATGTATCATAATATAAGTATAATATTTTTATTATTTATTACAAAACGATTTAGAACTCAGAAAAAGCTGTATAAATAGCTAAAAATGTGGTATTATGGTAGATATGGAAACAAAAACAGTAAGCGAACTCGCAGAGCTTTTTGGTGTGACTCGCCAAGCGATGAATAAACGTATTAAGCAGCTGGACGAGAAATATATAGGAAAAAATGAAAAGAATGTTACTGTAATTAATGAAGGTGGAATTCATGAACTTGAACGCCTTTATGGAAAAGTTGTGACAGCTAAGGCAGAAGTCGTTGAAGATAAAGATGCAACTCAAAAACTTTCAACGTCGCCAGCAGACACAGCTGTTTTTGAGCTGTTTTCAAATTTAATGAAAGATAAAAATGCAGAAATTGATCGTCTGAATCAACAATTGATGGCCAAAGATGTACAGCTTGCGGAGAAAGATAAACAAATTAACCGTCAACAGGAGTTGATGGAGAAATCTTTAAATGATAATAATCAGTTTTTAATGGAGTTAAAAGCTGAATCAGAGAAGGGATTTTTCGCCAAGCTTTTTGGAAAGTAAAGTAGCAGCTTAACTGCTATTTTTTTTATGTACAGAGTAGACAAATGTAAACGTTTTCTGCACTATCCCCACTGTTATGCACATTTTCCGGCTTTTATGTTTGCAAAATCTCAAAAAAGTGTTAAAATGTAAGAGTAAGTTAAATGATTAACTTAGTGATAGAGAATTTCTCTATAAACAAATTTTAAACCTATAAGGAGACTTACTCATGGTAGTTAAAGTTGGTATTAACGGTTTCGGACGTATCGGTCGTCTTGCTTTCCGTCGTATTCAAAACGTTGAAGGTGTTGAAGTAGTAGCAATCAACGACCTTACAGATCCAGCAATGCTTGCTCACTTGTTGAAATATGACACAACTCAAGGTCGCTTTGACGGTGATGTTGAAGTTAAAGATGGTGGTTTCGAAGTTAACGGTAAATTTGTGAAAGTTACTGCAGAAGCTAATCCAGCTAACATCAACTGGGCTGAATCAGGTGCAGAAATCGTTCTTGAAGCAACTGGTTTCTTCGCAACTAAAGAAAAAGCTGAACAACACTTGCACGCTAACGGTGCTAAGAAAGTCGTTATTACAGCACCTGGTGGAAATGACGTTAAAACTATCGTTTTCAACACTAACCACGAAACTTTGACTGGTGAGGAAACAGTTATTTCTGGTGCATCATGTACGACTAACTGTCTCGCACCAATGGCTGACGCTTTGAACAAAAACTTCGGTCTTAAAGTTGGTACTATGACAACTATCCACGGTTACACTGGTGACCAAATGACTCTTGATGGTCCACACCGTGGTGGTGACTTCCGTCGTGCACGTGCTGCAGCTGAAAACATCGTACCTAACTCAACAGGTGCCGCTAAAGCTATCGGTCTTGTATTGCCAGAATTGAACGGTAAACTTCAAGGTCACGCACAACGTGTACCAGTTCCAACTGGTTCATTGACAGAACTTGTATCAGTTCTTGATAAAGAAGTTACTGTTGAAGAAGTAAACGCAGCTATGAAAGCAGCAGCTAACGAATCTTACGGTTACAACGAAGATGAGATCGTTTCATCTGATATCGTAGGTATCTCTAACTCTTCACTCTTTGACGCTACTCAAACTGAAGTTACTACAGCTAATGGCGTTCAATTGGTTAAAACAGTTGCTTGGTACGATAACGAAATGTCTTACACATCTAACCTCGTTCGTACACTTGAATACTTCGCTAAAATCGCTAAATAATTCTGTTATTTAACGTTGGAAACAGAGAAGCTTAACTCCTCTGTTTTTTTGATGTCCTTATTTCCCGAGCGAGTCTTTGAGATTTTTTTTATAATGTAGTACACTATAAAAGGATGTGCATGAAGAGTGCTAGATTGGGAAGTGGACCAAGATGAGGGATAAAAAGGAATGGGAACAATCTTCTAAAGATATTAATGATAGAAGACCTAGTGAGGATGACTATCAAAAAGCTATATCGGACGGACTGGTAACAGAAGATATAGCCGAAAATAAAAAGTCTAAAAAGAAAACAATCATTTTAGGAAGTATCTTTAGCGGTCTTCTCCTTATTGTAATGGCAATACTTCTGATTGTCTTTTTCTATCCGAAATCCAAAAATGATTCTTCTCTTGCTGCGAGCAATCATAAAATTTCAGAAAGTTCTATGATTGACTCTAATTCAACGCAAGAGGGTAAATCAGACCATGTATCAGCAGCTTTGACAGAATGGAAAGCCTTAGCCCTCAATCAACAAATTGCTTTACTGGCTCAGTCTTATGCTAAGCTGAATCCTCAGACTACGATTTTGGCGGCGGAATATCTTGCGATGGCAGGAAATATTAGTGACGGCGCCATAGAATGGTATGATTCAAATAAAATCATCCATAAAGTTAATGTGAAAATTAACCAAGCGACAGTTAAATATGACTATATCAATGCTAAAAGCTGGGAAACAGAAGAGCAAGTAACAAAGATAAATACAGTTCTTGCAGATTATTTTGACACGCCCTCAGCTAAACAAGTGACTGAAGAAATAGCTTCCAGAGTCATTGATTCGGCCAAATTGGCAAGCTTAAATGCTGAGATGAATTTAGAACAGATTGCTCAAGGAGATTATTCAAGTGTGCAAGGTGCTTGGAGAACCTTGGAAGGCAGAACACTAATTTTTGAAAATAATCAGTGTTACATAGTGGAGGGCGAGCAGAAAACAAGACTTGTTCTTAATATTCTATCAGCAGATAATCAGCAAGAACAAGGCTTCCTTATGGTAAATAGCCAACCTGAAGGGACTCCTGCTGGAGCAGGACTCTCCTTTATTCCAAAAGGTTATGATTGGGCAGATACAGACAAAGCGAAACCGCGTATTTGGCTGTCCAACACTTTTGGCCCAAGTGCGCAGAGCTTACCAGAAAGACAAAAATTAGCCGTACAGAAAGCAATTTTCTATAAAGTAAACTAAGTTTAGTTTAATAAGTTATACTAGTAATTAAATTAAAATCAGAAAAGGGAGAAAAAATGGAAACACCTCAATGCCCAATTTGTTCAAGTGAATATACTTATGAACTCTCAGATACGACATTTGGATGCTCAGAATGTGGCAACGAATTTACACAAGCGGATTTAGAAGCAGATAAGTTTGTTGTACTTGATAGTGTCGGACAACCTTTAGCTGATGGAGATGCTGTGATTATCATTCAAGATCTCCCAGTCAAAGGGATGCCGAAACCCATTAAAAAAGGGACGAAAGTTAAAAATATCCGCATTAATGAATTTGGGAAAAATGAACACTATATTGATTCAAAAATTGATGGTTTTGGTGCCATTGGTTTGAAGGGGTCTGTAGTGAAGAAGGCTTAAGTGTAAAAATAGTAAAGCGGTCAAAAGACCGCTTTTGTTGTATAATAAACTTATGAAACTAACAGACAGTGTACAATATCTGAAAGGTGTAGGCCCCAAGTCTCTAGAGAATTATCAGAAGCTTGGCATTTCCACAATACAGGATTTATTGCTTTATTTCCCTTTTCGTTATGAAGATTTTGCTGGACGTTCCATTTTTGAATTGTTCGATGGAGAAAAAGCAACAGTTATTGGCGAAGTGGTAACACCTGCCAATGTCCAATATTACGGTTTTAAACGCAACAGGCTCACTTTTAAACTCAAACAAGGTGAAGCTGTGGTCGCTGTGAGCTTTTTTAATCAACCTTATTTAGCGGATAAGATTGAGGTTGGAAAAGAGGTCGCAGTCTATGGAAAATGGGAACAGAAAAAGCAACAACTTTTGGGGATGAAAATATTAACCCAAGCAGAAGGTGGCTTTTCTCCTGTTTATCACCTTACTGCAGGGATGAAGCAATCCAGCTTGGTGAAAACAATTCAAATGGCTTTCGATAGTGGACTTTTATCGGAATTAAAAGAGAATCTGCCAGACTATTTATTGAAAAAGTACCGATTGATGCCCCGGCAGGAAGCGGTACGTGCCATGCATTTTCCAGATGATATGGAGATGCACAAGCAAGCTTTAAGGCGCGTAAAGTTTGAAGAACTCTTTTATTTTCAACTGAAGTTGCAGGCTTTGAAGCATAAAGAAAAAGCCCAACGCTTTGGGCGAAAGGTGGTTTTTGACCGGCAATTGATGGAAGAAAAAATCCAAAATCTTCCTTTTGAACTGACAGGTGCCCAACAAAAATCCTTAGACGAAATTTTAGCAGATATGTCCTCCGCCTATCACATGAATCGCCTTTTACAAGGCGATGTCGGTTCAGGAAAAACAGTCGTTGCCAGCTTAGCGATGTATGCAGCGGTCTTATCGGGGCTTCAAGCTGCTATAATGGTTCCTACTGAAATTTTAGCACGGCAACATTTTGCGAACTTAGAAAACCTTTTTCCTGAACTAAAAATAAGTCTTCTCGTTTCGGGTTTAAAAGCTGCGGAGAGAAGAGAGATACTCGAAAGTTTAGCAAGCGGTCAAACACAGATGGTTGTGGGAACGCACGCTTTGATTCAGGAAGCTGTTGATTTTTATGACTTGGGGCTGGTCATTACCGACGAGCAACATCGCTTTGGGGTTAACCAACGGAAAGTCTTACGCGAAAAGGGTCAAAATCCTGATGTACTTATGATGACTGCGACACCGATTCCTCGGACTTTGGCGATTACGGCTTTTGGTGATATGGATGTCTCCATCATCGATGAGTTACCTAAAGGTCGGCAACCGATTACGACCAGGTGGGTAAAACATGAGCAGCTGTCAGAGGTCTTGAAATGGATAAAAGAAGAGCTGAGGCAGCAGGCCCAAGTCTATTTTATTTCGCCGCTTATTGAAGAATCAGAAGCTTTGGACTTAAAGAATGCCGTGGCACTTTACGAAGAATTGGTGCAGTATTTTGGAAAAGAAGTGGGTATTGGTTTACTGCATGGTAAAATGAAAAATGAAGAAAAAGAGCAGATTATGCAGACCTTTAAGGCAGGGGATTTGTCTGTTCTGGTTTCCACAACGGTTATTGAAGTTGGTGTGGATGTGCCAAATGCAACGATTATGGTAATCATGGATGCGGATCGCTTTGGTCTTTCTCAGCTGCATCAGTTACGAGGCCGTGTAGGTCGGGGAAGCAAGAAATCCTATACAATTCTCGTTGCCAATCCCAAGACAGAATCAGGGAAAAACCGGATGAAGATAATGTGTCAAACGCAGGATGGTTTCCGTTTAGCAGAAGAAGACTTGAAGATGCGAGGCTCTGGAGAAATATTCGGCGTACGTCAATCAGGTTTACCAGAATTTCTAGCAGCTGATATAGTGAATGACTACAACATTTTAGAAGTGGCACGTCAAGAAGCGCAGGAAGTTTTTAAAACACCTGAACGCCCAGAATATCAGATGATGCTTGCGGACTTGGATGTTGATGGTGGTTTTGATTAACGTTTAAAGTGTGAGTTCAAAAAAGGATGATAAAAATGGGACTTCTCTTAGCATTTCTAGGTGGTGGACTTTCTTTGCTGAACTTTTCTGCTGAATGGCGATTTCTTCCCTTGCAGTTTATTTTCACTCTGCTTTCCTTAAGTAGTATGTTTGTCTATAAAGGAAAACGAACAAGAAAGTCTTATGAAGGTGATGGAACAAAAATATTTACCATTGGTTTCGCCTTGTGTTTTCTTTCGTTTATCGGCTCAGCATCGATTCTTCTAGCCCTTTTGATGGGCTGGCAGTAAACAAAAAAAATAAGAGGAATTTCATCCTTCTTATGTTTTTTTATTTTCCTAAGCAGAACTGGCTGAAAAGCTGAGTAATCAGTTCATCCGGTGCAGCTTCACCGGTTATTTCGCCAAGCAATTGCCAACAGCGCGTGACATCCACTTGGATGAGGTCCACAGGAAGTCCCATCGCCAAACCTCGGTTTGCTTCTTTCAGAGCATCTAAAGCTTGTTCGACCAGGCCAATATGTCGTGCATTAGAAAGAGTCGTTGCATCTTTTGCTTCAATTTCCCCAGAGAAAAAGAGCGCGCGTATTTGTTTTTCGACGGCATCAAGATTTTCATTTTTTAAGGCAGAAATTCTGATAGAGTCTGCAGGTAGTTTTTCAAGTTCAATTTTTTCTGGAAGATCGGTCTTATTCAGCAAGACGATACGATTTGTCGAAGAGGAAAGTTCCAACAATTCTAGATCTTTGGGAGTTAAAGGTGATGAAGCATCGAGTACAAGTAAGACTAAGTCGGCTTCTTCTAAGGCTTTTTGACTACGTTCGACACCGATCTTTTCAACGACATCCTCAGTTTCTCGTATACCAGCAGTATCAATTAACTCTAGTGGTACGCCACCAATATTAGCAAACTCTGTGATAACATCACGTGTTGTTCCAGCTATGTCGGTAACAATGGCTTTTTCTTCCCGTAAAAGTTGATTGAGCAGGCTTGATTTTCCGACATTTGGACGGCCAATAATTGCTGTTCTCAAACCTTCACGGAGAATCTTGCCGCGTTTAGCTGTTGCAAGAAGTGTTTCCAGAAGTTGTTCAAAATGTGCCGTTTTTTCCAGCAGCATTTGACTTGTCATCGTTTCAACATCATCATATTCGGGATAATCAATATTGACTTCAACTTGCGCGAGTGATTCTAAAATTTCTTGACGAACGTTGTTAATCAAGTTAGAGAGGCTTCCATCAAGCTGTTTTACAGCAATATTGGCTGCCTGATCTGTTTTAGCGCGAATCAAATCCATTACGGATTCAGCTTGCGCCAAGTCAATACGCCCATTTAAAAAGGCACGTTTAGTAAATTCACCCGGTTCAGCGAGACGTGCGCCAGAGCGCAGCAGGAGTTGTAAAATCTCTTGGGTGACAGCAATTCCGCCATGTGTATTAATTTCCACAAGATCTTCACGCGTAAAGGTTTTTGGAGCTCTCATAACAGAGAGCATAACTTCATCAACAAGACGGTCCTCGTCAAAGATATGCCCATAGTTGATGGTATGTGAAGCAACTTTATCGAGATTTTTCCCTTGAAAAACCTTTTTAGCGATTGGGATAGCATCACTACCAGACAATCGGACGATAGCAATGGCTCCTTCACCTAAAGGTGTGGAAATGGCTGCTATGGTGTCAAATTCTTTTGTTATCATATTTTTATCCTAATTACTAATTTCAGTATGCCTTATTATATAACAAGTCGTGCTAAAAATAAAGATTCATCAACCACTCTTAAAGGTTTATCCTATCCATATTTGGTAAAATAAGAATATGAGATTGGATAAATATTTGGCGGAAGCCGGGCTAGGCTCACGTAAAGAAGTCAAGGCGATTCTAAAGACAGGAAAAGTGACAGTTAATGATGTGAAGGTGAAAGACGGGAAACAGCAAGTTGAGTTGGACAAAGACAGTGTAAGCTACGATGGACAGCCATTAGCTTATCAAGAATTTTATTATTATCTGCTTAATAAGCCTGCGGGGGTTGTTTCAGCAACGAAAGATAATTTGGACAAAACGGTTGTTCAATTGCTGAAGACACAGGATTTTCGCGAAGATATCTTTCCTGTGGGGCGCTTAGATAAAGACACAGAAGGGCTTCTTTTGCTGACAAATGACGGGGCGTTGAGTCATAACCTCCTGAGTCCCAAAAAACATGTGGAAAAAGAGTACTTTGCTCAAATTCAAGGGCAAGTCACGCAAGCAACTGTTCGAGAATTTGCAGCAGGATTGACTTTGAAATCTGGGGAAAACGTCAAACCAGGTCAACTTTTTATTGAGAAATCTGAGGGGAATAAAGGCGAAATCCGCCTTATTATTCATGAGGGTAAGTTTCATCAGGTCAAGCGAATGTTTGAAGCTGTAGGAATGAAGGTGACTTATCTCAAACGGCTACGCATGGGCAGTTTAAAACTGGATGAGGCATTAGCTTTAGGAGAATACCGAGCACTTACAGATGAGGAAATTACAAAACTAAAAGATGAGTCAGGGAAGAAAGCGGAGGTTAAATAAAACAAGGTCTGTTGAGAGAGTTTTAGAGTAAGGAGAGCTCTTGAAACTTTTGAGAGAAGCTTTGAAGTTCAAATAAAAAGAAAGATATTTCAGCTTTTTTGTTATAATGTTTAAGAGAGCATTTGGAAGGGTTTTAAACATGGAGAATTTGAAAAAACTAGTTGGTATCAAAGCAGCTGAGTACGTAAAATCAGGTATGACCGTTGGTCTAGGAACAGGGTCGACAGCCGCTTTCTTTGTTGAGGAATTAGGACGCCGTGTCAGAGAAGAAGGCTTGAATATTATTGGTGTAACCACCTCAAATGTCACCAGCCAGCAGGCGGCCAGTCTCAATATCCCACTCAAGTCAATTGATGAAGTGGATACTGTTGACCTCACTGTGGATGGTGCGGATGAGATTGATGCAGACCTTAACGGTATTAAAGGTGGTGGGGCTGCGCTTCTCATGGAGAAGATTGTTGCAACCTATTCAAAAGATTATATCTGGATAGTGGATGAAAGCAAACTTTCTGAGACTCTTGGAAATTTTAAGGTTCCTGTCGAAGTTATTCCGTATGGTTCCGAGCAGTTGTTCCGGAAGTTTGAGGCAGCAGGTTATGCACCAACTTGGCGTATGAACGGTGAAAAAAAACTCATCACAGATATGCAGCACTATATTATTGACCTGCATATTGAGAAAATTGCAGAGCCAGAAAAACTGGCTAAGGAACTTGACTTGACCGTAGGTGTTGTTGAACATGGTCTTTTTAACGGTATGGTTAAAAAGGTTATTGTTGCAAGGAAAATGGGCATTCAACTTATCGAAAAGTAAAAAGAAGGAAATCTCATCCTTCTTTTTTTACATCAGTAGAAATTGCTTTTATAATGTTTTTAACCATTGTTCCACTCCCCACTTGTGAGAGCCGCGCTTGAGTTTTTCGAGAGCAACAGGCACATCAAACCAAAAGATATTATTAAAATCTTCTAAAGGTGCTTGGTCAAAATGAGCATCCAATGTTTCATAGATATAAGCAGGGTTACAAAAATACTTGTCACGATGGGAACTATAGAAGTATTCATCAGCCTGCCCAAGATACTGGCCTAAAGTAGCGGTTGCTCCTAGTTCCTCGAGGAGCTCACGTTCTAGTGCTCGTGCATGATTTTCATTGGCTTCAATTTCGCCTCCAGGAAGGAAAAATGCGCCATTTGGTGCTTGGACAAGACAAATTTGGCTATGGTTTTCACGTGAAACAATACCATAGACGCCGTAACGGTATTGATAATTGACTCCAGCGATTTTCTCACCAAAGACTGGAATTTCTTGTTGAGTCATACTTACACACCTCCGATATATTTTTATAGAAGAAAATTTACTTATATTCTATCAAAAAGTTGACAATTTTGATAAAATAAAGAGGCTAAACAAAGCTCTTGCGAAGGGAAAAATGAACAGTGAAAAAATTTAATCTTAGTAAAATGATTATTATCGCCTTAATTATTGTTATTTCAGCATTTACAGCAATTTTTATCTCGGCAGATAACTTTAAAAATAATAAAAATCCATCGGCGATGACACAAATTATCAATGATGGGACTGGAGCAGTTGATCGAATAATCGGAGCGCCAATTCGTTTTGTGCAAGATAAGGCAAATCAAGTGGGAAACTTATTAGATGCCTATAAGCAGAATCAGGCATTAAAAACAGAAGTTTCTAATCTTAGAAGCTCAAAAAACAATCAAGAAAGTTTGGAAGTTGAGAATAGGGAGTTGAAAGAAGCACTTAAGCTTCAAGAAACGTTAACAGATTATGAAAGTATCTCTGCTAATGTTATCACCCGCAATCCCGCAAGCTGGGCCGATACATTAGTCATTGATAGTGGCAGCAAACAAGGTGTTAAAAACCGCCAGTTAGTTATGGCGAACGGTGGTGTAATAGGGCGTGTGATTCAAGTTAACGAAAACACGTCAAAGATTTCTTTGTTAAGCTCTGAGAAAGGCATCGAAGCAAAAATCCCAGTACGTCTAGGGAGTTCAAGTGATCCAGTAAACGGTCTTCTTACAAGTTATGACGATGAGCAAAAAGCCTATGTTGTAACTTCCCTTGTAGGTACAGGCAATATTGATAAAGGAAGTCAGGTTTTCACAAGTGGTCTTGGAGGAGATTCTCCACGAGATCTCTTACTGGGAACAGTAATTGATGTCAAAGAAACGGAGCAAGGCTTGAACCGTGAAGTTTATATTAAGCCAGCTGGTAATTTGTACGATATCCGATTTGTCTTTGTGATCCAAGGTATGATTGGAGGAAACTAACCATGAGTCGTTTTAGCTTTCAATTTTTTAGCCCTTTACTTCTCTTTTTCCTCCTGTTACTCGATGGTCAATTGACACACTTATTCACGGCTTTGTCTGGAGGCAGTATCATGCCCGTCAGTCATCTCCTTTTGATTTTTATGGTGTATACGGTAACGCAGCATAGACACAGCTATGTTCTTATTTTAGGTATCCTTTTAGGTATTGTTTATGACAGTTACTTTTTGGGTATTTTTGGTATTGCCAGTCTGATTTTTCCACTGATTGCTCTTTTTGTCTATAGTATCCAAACGGTTGTTTTCACAAATCGTTGGACACGCTTATTTACAGTAATCATCATAGTTTCTGCTTTTCAGGTTTTAAGTACACTGATTATTAATTTTGTTGGAGTAGTTAAGGTTGATTTCGTTGCTTTTATCGTCAGGCAGCTCGCGCCTACTCTGGCTTTAAATATCATCTTTGCAACCTTGCTACAGTGGCCTTTAGAAAAGATGTATCGCCTTCGGTGAGCATCTTTTTGTAAAGGAAAGGTAAAAAAAGTATTTTTTAGGAAATTAAATTGACTTGGAGAGGTCATAAAAGAGTGTTATACTTGAACCTATCTCGGAGCTATATTTATAAGTCTATAGAAAACAGGAACAAATATGAAAAAGAAAATACTCACAACTCTAATGCTGTCAACAGTGATTTTATCATCAGCGGCTTCTCTTGGTGCCGTAAAAGCTGACAGTACAGACGATCAGATTGCAAAACAAGATGCTGCTATTCGTGCAGCAAAAAGTTCATCTGCTGAAGCACAAGCTCAGGTAGCAGCAATTCAAGCACAAGTAGAAAGTTTGCAAGCCAAAAAAACTGCAACAGCAAATGAAGTAAATAAATTGATGAAAGAGCAGAAAGAGCAGTCTGCACAGATTGCAAGCTTACATAAAGACATCAAGAATCGTAGTACAGCCCTTGAAGCACAAGCGCGTAGTGCACAAACAAATGGTTCAGCTACGAACTACATATCTGCTTTACTGGATTCAAAATCTTTGACGGATGCTATTCAAAAAATGACAGCTATGGCTACAGTTTCAGGTGCCAATAAGGCAATGATTGAAAAGCAACAAGAAGATGAAAAATCAATTCAAAGAAAGCTGAAAGACAATGAAGCAAAGTATGCAAAAGCTACACAGCTTCAACAAGAACTAGAAGCGCAAAGTAAAGAGTTAGCAAGCCAAGAGGCAGCTCTCAAAGTTGCGCAATTAAATTACCAAGAAACAATTGCTACATCTGAAAGTAAGAAACAAAGTTTGATTGATCAAAAAGCAGCAGCGGTAGCAGCACAGGAAGCGGCAGCAAAACAAGCGGCCGAAGTGGCGACGCAGCAAGCTAAAGCAGAGAAAGCAGCACAAGTTGCTCAAAAAGCACAGGCAGAACAAGCCGTAGATACTAAGAAAGATGCTCCGACTGCTTCATCTACGGAGACAGTACCTGTGGTTACTACACCAGTTCCAGATAGCAGTACCTCTTCATCTTCATCAAGTAGTGTTGCAAACTCAAATAGTGGTTCAAGTAACAGCACAGCTGGAGGAGGATCAAGCAGCACACCAGGATCAAGCTTAAGTAACCCTTATCCATGGGGACAATGTACATGGGGAGTTTGGGAATACTTCGGCGGAAGAATTCCAACATATGCTGGAAATGCGGGGGATTGGGTAGTTTATGCTAATAGCGGTCCAGCAGTAGGTACAATTGCTGTCTTCCCTCCAGGTAACCAAGGTGCTGGGGGTGTAGGCCACGTTGCTGTTGTAACAGCTGTAAATGGCAATAAGCTGACTATCTCAGAAACGAACTTCTCAGGTCCTAACGGTGGAGGTTTAGGTATCCGTACTACACGTGAAGTTTCAGCTGCAGGTGTAAGTTTCATTCGTCCTTAAGAAGGGTGGAAAGATGTAATATTAGCTTTTTTAAGCTTTAGACAAAGTTTTACCGCTTTGTCTTTTTTACTACGGATGTACCTCTTGAAAAAGGGGAGGAACGAATATTGAAGAGAAAATCCGAGCGCCTAAAATACTCGGATTTTTATTGTGGTTCTTTCCTTATGATTACCTTTATCAATCGTTGTGCTTTTTAAAATAAAACCGTTCTATTGCAAGAAAGGGCAACAAGACAGGGGGTAAAATATTTTTTGAACCACTGTCTCTAGCTTCTTGCAAACGCCATAAAAGTTTGAATTTAAAGTATCTATCGTTTTGGAGTCGTCGACTTTATCAGAAAATCCACCTGACATAAGCAAAGGACAATCATATAGCATTATCCATGCAATGAGTAAATGCTGTAAAGAATGGCTTAAACTCCCTGTTTTGCAGAACTTTTATCAAAGAAAAATTTAAGATTTTCTCTGATAATGTGCATATGCTACAGAAGATAAGAAAATGCTGCTGCCCCTAAGATATAAATCAAAAAAGTAAAAATGAGGTTAATTGGACCTAATGCCATTAATGTAATGGTATTTGTCGCTATTTTACTCCCCTTTTTAGCGTCTTATGAAAAAAAGAAGAAACAATAAGAAACGAACTTAAATAAAAGTGTAACTAAAATGTTACAAAGCAGCTATGTGGTCGTGATACAATATAATATGTTACCGAACTAACCTAGGGAGGCAAAATTAAAGATTTTATGAAGAAAAAACTTATTACAGCGTTGATGCTTTCGACAGTCGTACTGACGGCGGGTGCACCACTTGCTGCTGTAGAGGCTGATACCACAGATTCGAAGATTGCACAGCAAGATTCAAAGATTGCGAGTGCTAAAAGTGAAGCTGCTAAGGCACAGTCACAAGTAGATGCTATTCAGTCACAGGTGAGCACTTTAAAATCAAAGCAATCATCAATGACTAAAAAAGTTAATGAGTTGATGGCTCAACAAAAAGAGCAATCTCAACAGATTCAAAAGTTGAGCAAAAGTATTAAAGAACGCAATACAGCGCTTGAAGCGCAAGCGCGCAGCGCACAAACAGACGGCTCAGCTACAAGCTACATGTCTGCTATATTGGATTCAAAATCACTGACAGATGCGATTCAAAAAATGACAGCTATGGCAACCGTTGCCGGTGCGAATAAGTCAATGATTGAGCAACAACAAGCTGATCAAAAGGATATCCAAAATAAGTTGGCAGATAACCAAAAGAAATATGCTGAGGCAACACGTCTTCAACAAGAGTTGGATTCACAAGCAGATGAGTTGGCAACTCAAGAAGCAGCTCTCAAAGTTGCGCAGTTGGATTATCAGGCAACAGTAGCAACTGAAGAAGGTAAGAAACAAGACTTGCTGAACCAAAAAGCGGCCGCAGAAAAAGCAGCCCAAAAAGCTGCTGAAGCTCAAAAAGCAGCAGCAGAGAAGTCTGTAGTTGTCCAACAAGAGCAAGCGGTGAAAAACAACACTGCTGCTGGACCTTCAGCACTAGCTACAAATGGAACAGGAGGAAATAACAACACCTCTACACCTACTCCAACACCAGTACCAACACCAACGCCAGATCCGGTAAAACCAGTAAGTCCTTCTGGTAAAAATCCATACCCTCCAGGTCAATGTACAGCCTTTGTATGGGATTATTTTGGTGGAAAGATACCAACGTATATGGGAAATGCAGGTGACTGGGTAGCTTATGCTAACAGTGGTCCTGCAGCAGGTACTATTGCTGTATTTCCTCCAGGTAATCAGGGTGCAGGAGGCGTAGGTCACGTTGCTGTCGTCCTTTCTGTATCTGGTTCAAAAATGACAGTTATCGAAGGCAACTTTAACGGTGGTTGGGGGACAACACGTGAATGTTCAACAGCTGGCGTAAGTTTCATCCGTCCTTAATAAACAATTGAAACAAAATACAAGCTTCGGTTTGTATTTTTTTAGTGAAATTATTAGCGTTTAGCACTCTATAATATGGAGTGCTAATTTTTTTGCCAAATGCTTTAAAAAATGCTAAAATATATTATAGTAGCTAAAAAAATAGGCTACTTCTAGAGAGTGCTCGTTTGAAAAATCGAGTGATACTCTTAATATTCCATGTCAAGAAGGTTAATATATATGAATAACACAGAATTTTACGAACGTCTCGGTGTGGATAAAAATGCCAGCCAAGACGAAATTAAAAAAGCTTATCGAAAACTATCCAAAAAATACCATCCAGATATCAACAAAGATCCGGGTGCAGAAGATAAATATAAAGAAATTCAAGAAGCTTATGAAACATTAAGTGATGAAGAAAAACGTGCCAACTATGACCAATATGGTACAGCAGGAGCTAATGCTGGCTTTGGCGGTCAGGGAGGTTTCTCTGGCTTTGATGGTTTCCAAGGTGCAGGTGGTTTTGGTGGCTTTGAAGATATTTTCTCAAGTTTCTTTGGAGGCGGCGGAGCTCAAGTTAATCCTAATGCACCTCGTCAAGGGGATGACTTACAATACCGCATTAACTTAACATTTGAAGAAGCAATCTTTGGGGTCGAAAAAGAAATCAAGTATCATCGTGAAGAACTTTGTCATACTTGTGCAGGTTCAGGTGCCAAACCAGGGACACATCCTGAAACATGTCATAAATGTCATGGTCGAGGACAAATACAAGTTGTTCGTGACACACCATTAGGCCGTATGTCAACAAGTGCTGTCTGCGATGTTTGTCACGGAACAGGTAAAGAAATCAAGTCTCCTTGTCCAACATGTCACGGAACAGGTCATGAAAAGCTGGCACATACTGTTAAGGTAAAAGTACCAGCAGGTGTAGAGTCAGGTCAACAGATGCGTTTACAAGGTCAAGGTGATGCAGGAACAAATGGAGGACCTTACGGAGATCTTTATGTTCGTTTCCAAGTTTCTGCCAGCGACAAGTTTGAA
Organism: Lactococcus garvieae; assembly: GCF_016758115.1. Lineage (GTDB taxonomy): Bacteria > Bacillota > Bacilli > Lactobacillales > Streptococcaceae > Lactococcus > Lactococcus muris. The sequence continues at coordinate 31,862 of NZ_WIVG01000011.1, read as the reverse complement.
CGTGATGGCAGTGAAATCTACTACAAGATGCCATTGAGTTTTGTTCAGGCTGCTTTAGGTGATGAGGTTGAGGTTCCAACTGTTCATGGAAATGTGAAGTTGAAGATTCCAGCTGGTACACAGACGGGTACAAATTTCCGACTTAGAGGCAAAGGTGCACCGAAATTACGTGGCAACGGTCAAGGGGACCAACACGTTGTTGTCAATATTGTGACACCAGAAAAATTGAATGAAGCTCAACGTGAAGCCTTGCGTGACTTCGCCAAAGCAAGTGGTCAAAATGTCTCAGAGCAGAAAAAAGGTTTTTTCGATAAATTTAAATAAAAGTTATCTGAGAACCAATATTATAAAATCAAGAAGCTCAAGAAAGGGCTTCTTTTTTATGCCTTTTAATCCTGTTGTTCTAGAAGATAAGGACGGGCAACTAGCTAAATAGGAAAGATTTTCTCATCAAACACTCATTTCATTTGACCTTTTTTTTTTTTTTATACTATAGACTCAGAAAGTAAACGTAACATTAGAAATGCAAATGTAATGAAAAATCTAAACCAAACGTTACGTCAAAGGAGGAGTTTATGACACCAGAAAAGAAAAACCAGCGGCGGCTGCGCAACCTCGCGCTCCTGTCCCTCTTATTGCTCTTGGTAGGCGGCACCTTCGCCTTCCAAGCCTTCAACCAGCGGGCCATCAATGACCGCATCCGAGAAAACATCCCCGGAGGCCGCGTCCACGATTACTACAACCGTGACACCGAAAACAAGGACGTCTTCGTGGAGAACTATGGCAATGTGCCCCTCATGGCCCGTATCCGCCTCTCCGAGTTCATGGAGAAACGCTCAACAGGAGATACAGACTTCACCCCTATAGTGAACGGCACCATCCGTGACCAAGTGGACACTTGGACGGTCATGCGTCCCTCAGAGAACAACTTGAACACCCGTGTAGGAGACTCGGCAGCCTTCAACACCTACTCTAACCTAACCTTTGGTTGGAGCCGCTCAGGTCAAGATGCCCCATGGTTCATGCCGACCTTCAACCGGGACAACCAAGACCTGATGACCGCCTCTGCAGGACATGCCCGTGACTGGGTCACAAGCACAGCCACAGACGGGGTAACAGATGGCGCTACGCATCCCGGAGATGGTACAGATGCCTACTGGTCCTCTGGCGACAGCTTTGACAACAGCGGACCAGTTTGGCCGGGAGAAGAAGTCACCCACGATGCAGCCCAAAACCTGCAACAAGACCGTGCTCCGATGACCATGAGCCAGTGGGCAGCCTTGCCTAATAACCTGAAAGTCGGGAACTTCTGGGTCATCGACCACCAAACAGGCTGGGCCTACTGGGCCAATCAACTCCAAGCAGGAGAGACCACCTCTTACCTCTTGGATGCAGCAGAGATGACCGCAGCGGCAGACAATATCCCGGGAGAATATTACTATGGTATCCATGTGGACGGGCAACTGATCAGTCCTGACCGTATCAATGATTTCTTGGCTGCAGATCCAGACTATACCCACCATGGTGACTTGTCAGACTTCCTGACAGCCGTACAGAACGGTTCTATCGATAACAACTGGGGGAACCCGGGACCAGATGACAATGTCCAACCTGACCAAATCAACTTTAGCATCATGGCACCGGGGACCATCTTTACTATGGCTGGGGAGCAGTACCGCTATTTGGAGAATATGGGGAACCGTAACCATATGATTATCCGTAATAGTGTATTTAGAAATGTTAGCTTTCCTAACACAGTCCAGCGTCTTACCGACTATTATAATAATCTTGATTCATCGGTTCAATCTATGATTCAGCCTGTGTCTATACCATCTCCAGCACCTAATGTTGCGTATGAAGATATTATTTTTACAGGCAATCGTTGGATACCTACAAATCTCCATGATTTTCCCGATGTAGCGACTGATGTGACTCAGGTTGATCCAAGTGGTAGCCCCCAAGCCTTTGTTCTCTCCTTAGCAGATGTTGCTCGTCTATCAGGACCAGGCCGTGCTTTTCCTAATCATGCAGAACGCGGTCTTCCTGTTGATGATACTTGGGCTTGGCTTCGGACTCCTGGAGCTCATCCAGGCTACATGTGGTCTGTTCTGGCGAATGGAACTGTAACTGGATTCCGCGATGTGAATCATAATGTTTGGTGGGGAGGACTGCGCCCGGCCCTCATCGTTCGTCAATAAAACTCCAAATACAGCTGGCGTATAAGCTTAAGTAAATATGTAAAGAAAAAAAGTCCTCAATATACATGAATGCGATATTGAGACCTTTTTTATTTTATAGCTGGTAATTTTACTTTGCTTAAAACTCTTTAAACAAAAAAACATAAGCATTATTGGAGTTTCTCATCAAACCTAAAGTTTTGCCCCAGTGCATCCTTGGTTGTTGTGTAAGACCTAAACTTATAAATCAGAGGGCGCCATCTATCAACAATAATACGCTCATTCTTTGTCAGAAGAGAGTCGGTTATGGGAATGATTTGCTAGGTATTCTTTAAATAGAAAAAGAAAATCCATATAATTAAGGCAGTTGAGGGAAGTAATTTCCCAATCCCCTCTAAATAAAAAGTTAAAAATAATAGTCCGAGAAAGATTAGTCCCAAGCCCCATGCGTACAGTAAGAAGAACTTAGAAATTTTCTTATTTTGTCTCCGTCTTCTAGAAATTAAAGGTTTTACTACAAATTCGTTAGCCCCAAAATAGTAGGCGCCCAAGCAAAACATAAGTATGAGAATAAGTACAAGTGTAGACATAAAAATAATCCTATTTAGAGATTTTTTCTGAATATTTATTGATGATTCTATCAATTTTCCTACGCACTGTCAATCTTGTTTAAGTTCGCCATGAGAAAAATGGGTTCCTATGTATGGGTTTGGAAAAATTATAAGATAATCGATGAATACAGGGAGAGCTATTCTGGGCTAAAAAGAGTTTGTTACAGTAATTGAGTAAGGAAGGGAGAAAAGTAAAGAGAAATGTTATAATAAAGTTATGAAACTTGTGAATTATAAACCAGACTATCTTTTAGAAGCTGTGTATAACTTGGATGTGGAAAACTTAAAGAAGAAGGACATTCGAGGAATCATGGTTGATTTAGACAATACACTTATTGCTTGGAACAATCCAGATGGTACACCAGAGCTGCATCACTGGCTAAAAACTATGCGAGAAAATGATATAAAGGTCATTGTTGTCTCCAATAATAAACACGAAAGAGTTCAGCGCGCAGTTGCTAAATTTGATGTTGACTTTGTATCACGAGCGATGAAACCCTTTGCGTGGGGAATTCACAAGGCACTGACTAAACTTGAAGAGGAACCGGACCATGTGATTATGGTTGGTGACCAGCTGATGACTGATATTCGGGCTGCCCATCGTGCAGGCGTGCGTAGCATTCTAGTCAAACAGTTGGTTGCCTCTGATGCCTGGGGTACTAAATTTAACCGTTGGCGTGAACGGCGAATGTGGAAAAAATTAGTTCGAAGATACGGGCAGCCGGAGTGGAAAAAAAGGCTATGACCTGTGTTGTGCAGTTTTTTATGCTATTGTTTCAGAGATTTTCCACTGAATTTTTTGATTTATCCCAAGTTTTCCACAGTTTTACACACCTTATTCACAAAAGTGTGGAAAACTGTGAATAAAAATGTGGAAAAAGGAATAAATCTGACTACTTTGAGATGAAATATCAAAAAAACGCTTAACTACAGCATTTTTGTGCATGTAGCAAGGCGTTTTTTTTTTAAGCTTTAGGGACTGATGTAACATTTGTTTTTAGGTTATTCTTTTTACATTAATCCACGTTCTTTATACCACTTATCCGGCTGCCAAATCCAATGCCTACCATCTTTTTCGAGAAGATCAAAGGCTTCTTGAGGCCCCATGGTAGCTGCTGGGTATTTAGGCAACTCGTGGTGTGCCTTGTCCCAAGCTTGACGAATAACATCAATCAGCTCCCAAGAACGAGAAACTTCCTCCCAATGTGAAAAGTTCGTTCCGTCTCCATTGAGAACATCAAGAATTAATTTCTCATAAGCCTCAGGAGAATTTCCTAGGATTGTAGCATCGTGCCGATAGCCCAACTTGATAGGAGCAATATTAAAGCCTTGCCCGACCTCTTTACCATTAACAGTAAGAGAGAAGCCTTCTGTAGGCTGGATGTAGATAGTGAGTACATTTTCTTCAAGAGTTGTTTCAAAGATATTGTTAGGGTCTTGTTTGAAGACGATATTGATGCGTGTTCCTTTTTCTGTCAAACGCTTTCCACTTCGGACATAGAAAGGAACACCGGCCCAGCGTTCATTGTCAATGAGGAACTTTCCTGCGACAAAGGTCTCAGTGTTAGAGTCCGGTGCAACAGAAGGCTCAGAACGATATGCTGGGAATGCTTTTCCGTCAATTGTCCCTTCAACATATTGTCCTGGGATAAATGCCTCCAGAGCTTCCTGCTCAGAGTATTGCCTAATGCTATGTAGGGCTTTAACTTTTTCTGCCAGGATGCTCTCTTGTGTAAAGGACTTGGGTTTTTCCATAGCGAGCAGAGCTAGAACCTGCAAGACATGATTTTGAATCATATCTTTGAGCGCACCACTTGTTTCATAGTAGCCGCCACGATCTTCAACTCCGATGCTTTCAGCAAATGTAATCTGTATATTGTCGATGTGGTCTTTGTCCCATATTGACTCAAACATTTGGTTGGCAAAACGGATAGCTGAAACAGATTGGATCATTTCTTTTCCGAGGTAGTGATCGATGCGGAAGGTTTGATCTTCTCTAAAGACATCTTTCAGTGCAGTATTCAGTGCTTGGGCTGTTTCTAAATCACTTCCGAAAGGTTTTTCGATAATGACGCGTTCAAAGCCTTTCCCTGTCAGAATCTTTTCTGATTTGAGATGGTTAGCAATGATTGAGAAAAATTGCGGCGCCATAGCCAGATAGAAGACCTGATTACAGTTGGTATTATACTTTTCTCGGAGTCGATCTCCAAGCTCTTTGAGGGCGTGATAGTGGCTGGTATCATTTACATCATGACTTTGATAGTAGAAATGGCTTGAGAAGTCAGCGAGTTCTTTTTCGTTGTTGCTTAAACCAGATAAAGATTCGATAATGATTTGGCGATAGTACTCATCCGTCCATGGACGGCGCGCAGTACCGATTACTGCAAAATTTTCAGCAATTTCGCCTTTTTTATAAAGTTGGAAAAGGGCGGGGTAAAGTTTACGTTTAGCGAGGTCACCAGTTGCCCCAAACATTGTAAAAAGTACTTGTTTACTCATAAGTTTCTTCTTTCTATTGATTGTCAAACATCATTTTCAGCATAGTCGATATAGGTATCAACATAGTCCAGATAGTCTTTGCTCAGCTGTGCCTTGATATCCTGATATTCAGCTTCTGTATAGTCACGTTCAGCAATTTTAGCACGATAAAAAGGCAAGTTTAATTCTTTTTGGAGTCTCTTTTCAAGCTCTTTGCGATTCATAACGATTCCCTTATATTAGAAAAATTTACTACTAAGAAAATTATATCACAATTGAGTGGCGAACCTTTGAGCTGAGATTCTTTTGAGTTAAAGTGATAAAATAGAGCTATGTCTTTATTAACTTTTACATTCTCCATGCTTTTACTTGGCGTAGTTGCTGGTATTGTAGGAAGTGTTTTAGGTCTCGGCGGTGGAATTATTATTACACCCATTATCACTTCCTTTTTTGGTGTTGATATAAAATATGCGATTGGGGCGAGTATTGTAGCCGTTATCGCTACAAGTTCAGGCGCTGCCATTTCTTATTTAAAGGATGATCTGGTCAATGTTCGGGTCGCCATGTTCTTGGAAATTTTTACCACGATTGGCGGATTACTGGGGGCGATTTTGGCCGGCTTGTTTAATGCTGCGGTATTAAATATCCTTTTTGCTTGTTTATTGATTTTTCAAGCCTACAATATGTGGCGCAAGCTACATCAAGGTGAGAAAGTCTTGCAAAATGTCACCTCAGACAAGTGGGCAGAAAAGATGAAGCTAAATTCCTCTTACTTTGATAAGCAAACAGGAAAAGAAGTCGTGTATCAAGTGGAAAAGGTTCCAGAGGGAGCTTCCATTATGTTTGGTGCAGGAATAGCTTCTGGTCTTTTAGGTATAGGTTCAGGGGCATTTAAGGTTTTGGCAATGGATACAATGATGAAGATGCCACTCAAACCGTCAACGGCAACCTCAAATCTCATGATTGGAGTAACTGCGGCAGCTTCAGCGACGGTCTACTTTTTTAATGGTTACATTAATCCTTCCTTAGCAGGGCCTTTAGCTATAGGTATCGTAGCCGGTGCAGCCATTGGTTCGCGCATCATGCCACATTTGCCTGCTCGGACGATTCGCTTGATATTTATCCCTGTAATTGGTCTTATGGCCCTACAAATGATACTCAAAGGACTTGGTTTATGACGGAAGAAAAAGAAAAATTACTTGAGATTGAACTCAGAATAGGAAAGATTTTAAGGGCGGGTGTATTTGTTAGCTCGGCGGTTATCATTATTGGTTTGGTGATGTTTGTTTTCACAGGATATTCTGGTTATCCAGGGACGACTTATCCACGGGGCTTGTCAGAAATTGCAAGGGGACTTGTTGAATTTAAAGCCTTTGCCTGGCTTATGGCTGGTCTCTTTCTTTTGATTTTGACTCCTATACTTCGTGTGCTGGCCTCTATTTTTGCCTTCGCAAAAGAGGGTGATAAAATGTATATTTTTATCACGATGATGGTACTTGCAGTACTGGTTTTAGCGATTTTTTTAGGACACACAGGCGTGTAAGCTATTTCTTGCAAAACACTATTGAAACTGGTATCATAGGTAGTGCTGGGGGAGTGGTGGAATGGCAGACACGCATGCTTCAGGTGCATGTGCTCGCAAGGGCGTGGGGGTTCAAATCCCCTCTCCCCCATAATCAGTTACAATCTCGCTTGGGCGGGATTTTTTTGTTTAAGAGGTGAAGATATGGTGAGAAGACTGACAAAAGAAGAACTACAGGACTTGATTGATGCCAATCCTCTACGTGGGCTTGCTAATATAGGAGAGGAAGTAGGCTTAACGCGTGTCGGGATTGAAAAATTGCTGAAAAGCTATAAGTTGGAAGATTATCGCAACCAAAAAATAAAAACCTTACGTCGAACAGCAGCAAGGCAAAGAAGATTGAACAAATAAAGGAGAAATCATGGCAAAAATCGGATTTATAGGTACAGGAGTAATGGGCGCAGCAATGGCAGGTCACCTGCTTGATGCAGGCAATGAACTGTTCGTCTATAACAGGACAAAAGCAAAAACAGATGATTTAGTAGCGCGTGGAGCAACTTACTGCGCGACACCCCAAGAGATTGCGGAAGCAGCCGATATTGTTTTTTCTATTGTGGGCTATCCGCAAGATGTTCGCGAAATTTACTTCGGCGAAAAAGGAGTATTTAAGGCGGATATACAAGGCATGTTTTTGGTAGATATGACAACATCAGAGCCAGATTTGGCACAAGAGATTTATCAGGCTGCAAAAGAAGCGGGAGCTTCGGCTTTAGATGCACCAGTATCAGGAGGAGACATTGGGGCAAAGAACGCCAACTTGACGATTATGGTAGGTGGTGATGAAGAAGCCTATGCGCACCTCTTGCCTTATTTTGAAACTATCGGAAAAACCATCACACGACAAGGTGCAGCAGGAGCGGGCCAACATACTAAAATGGCCAATCAAATTGCCATTGCTGGAACGATGACAGCTATGACAGAACTGATGGTTTATGCAGATAAAGCAGGTTTAGATGTAGAAAAAGTCCTTCAAACAGTAGGAGGCGGCTCTGCAGCCACTTGGTCAATGACTAACTATGCGCCGCGTATTTTACGTGAGGACTTTAGTGCGGGTTTCTTTGTTAAGCATTTTATTAAAGATTTGGGGATTGCTCTATCTGAGGCTGAAAAAATGGGGATTGAACTTCCTGCTACAGCAGGGGCGAAGAAACTTTATGACCGTTTAGCAGAGGAAGGTTATGAAAACGACGGCACACAAGCGCTGATTAAACTTTGGTGGCCAGAAGGCGTAAGACCGAATAAGTAAAAACTATTAAAAATCCACTGGACAGTGAGGTTGCGCCAGTGGATTTTTTTTTTTGAGTCATTGGGGATTGCGCTTAGCTTCTTAGAGCTTAGAAAAGTGGAAGAGAGCTTTCTTACTTTAGTTTTTTGCAGAACCATTGCTATGTCCAGGTGTTGCATTGAGTCCTTGCGCTTCTCCAATGGTCATATAGGTGTAATTTCCAGGGTTTTTCACCATGCGATAGTATTTGTTAGAGTTACTACGATAGAAAACCATTCCTGGTGCCGCCGTTGTCCAGCCGCCAGAAGTTACTGGAGCACTGTTTGCTGAATTTATTTCGTTTTGTGCTTTTCTTGCAGCCTCTTGTGCAGCTTTTTCCTCTGCTTGACGTTTTGCTTCGGCTTTCTGTGCGGCTTGCTCAGCTGCTTTACTTTCTCTTTGCTTAGCACCTGTTAAGTAGGTTGCTAAATCAGAGTTGGCCTTTTCTACAGCTTTAGATGTCTTCGCTTGGTTGACAGCTTTGACAAGCTTTTGCAATTCGGTCTTATCTGTTGCTTTCGTATAGACTGAAGCTTGTAGTTTTTCAGCTGTTGAAATATTTTCTTGGGCTTTATCCTTGGCGTTTTTGAGGGCGCGTGCTTCCTTAACTTCTTGAATACGCAACTTTGCAGTGCTAACTTTTTCGGTTAATTCATTTGCTAAGTCTTTGATTGCATCAGATTTTTTTGCAGCTTTTGTACTTTTGACGAGTTTATCTAATTCATTCCGATTTTCTTTTGGTAAATCCTTGTCTTTAAGAGTTTCTTCTGCTAAATTTAATGCTTCTGTGCGAGAATTATGTGCCTCGACCAAGAACATTTCTTCTTCAAATTTTGATTTATAATCTGAAAAATTTTGATAAGAGTTGGCTTGTTTTTGATAACTTTCAAGCAGTTTTTTGTCTGTTGGTGAAATATTTTTATCCGTTGATAGCGTTTGAGCTTGCTGAAGGAGCTCTTCAATGCTTTGACTTTCTGTAGCGGCTTTCTTAGACAGTGCTTCTAAAGCTTGTGCTTCTTTCTCTATTTTTTGAGGATGAAGCCAAATTTCTTTTATTTTAGCTGTATCAGCAGTTTCTCTCGAAATAGCTTCTGTTGTTTCTTTTGAAACATAACCCTGTTTATTTTGATTGAGGGCTTCTTCTGCTTGAATAAGATGGTTACGTGCTTCATTTAGAGCATTAGCATGGGTATAGTAGCCTACAGGTATGCTGAGGCTAAGTACTGCAGCACCAATGAGCAAAACTTTTTTCGTTTTCGTTGTATTTTCTCGGAAGTTTTTTGCTGACGATTCTACAAAGTGATTGAATTTTTTCCGATAACGTTTAAATTTAGTTGGTGATATGGGGTTAAAGTTAGACATCATTACTTCTCTTTGTGATTATTATTTTTTGGATGTTTATAAAAAAATTCCAGCTTGATTTTATCAAAAAAGAAAAACAGCTAAATGTTTTTACAGTATGAGTAATAAAATACACGCAAAAAATGAGCCAAAAGATTTTGATGCTATTCTCAGCTCATTTTAAAATTATTTTGTAATTTTGAAAGTTTTAAACCTTACATCTCCTCCGGCGCTTCAACACCAAGCAGACGCAAAGCTTCTTTTAAGACGATAGCAGTAGCGCTAGCAAGCGCTAAACGTGCTTGAAGTCCCTCGTTTTCCTCGAGAATACGCACATGAGCATAGTACTTATTGAAAGCCTGTGCCAATGAGATAGAGTATTTCGCGATAATAGAAGGTTCATATTTGTCAGCTGCACGCTTAACAACGTTACCAAAGTCTTGGAGTAATTTAACGATTTCCCAAGCTTCTGAAGGAATGTCTTCAATACTAACTTGGCTTGGGACATAGTGGGCTTTACGCAAGATTGAACAGATACGTGCATAGGCATATTGAACATACGGACCTGTTTCACCTTCAAATGAAACCATGTCCTCAAGATTAAAGTCATAGCCATTGTTACGGTCAGCTTTCAAGTCGTAGAACTTCACAGCGCCAACTCCAACTTGTTGTGCAACCTGTTCTTTGTTTGGCAAATCAGGATTTTTATCATTGATTTGTTTGAGCGCACGTTCAACGGCTTCGTCAAGAGCAGTTTCGAGTTTAACCACATGCCCTTTACGTGTTGAGAATTTTTTCCCGCCTTGAGTAACCATACCGAAAGAAACGTGGGTCATGTCGTCAGACCAGTCATAACCAGCTTCTTTAAGTACCGCCTTCAACTGCTTGAAGTGGTTTTGCTGCTCGCCACCAACGACATAAAGTGATTTCACAAAGTCGAAAGTTGCTTTACGATACATTGCAGTTGCTAAATCACGTGTGATATACAATGTTGCACCATCAGTTTTCTTAATCAAAGCTGGATTAAGATTGTATTTTTCAAGGTCAACTACCATGGCTCCCTTGGACTCATACATGAGCCCTTTGGATTCTAGGTCTTCGACTACAGCATCCATCTTGTCAGAGTAGAAAGATTCGCCTGTAAAATGGTCAAAGTCAATACCTAATTTTCCATAGATGCGGTTAAACTCAATCAAGCTGACATCAGAGAACCATTTCCAGATGCGGAGGGCTTCCTCGTCCCCTTGTTCCATTTTAAGAAACCAAGCACGACCTTCTTCGTCAACAGAAGGATCTTCTTTTGCTTCAGCATTAATTTGGACATAGAGTTTCAGCAGCTCGTCAATAGGATTTGCGGTAATTGTTGCTTCATCACCATATTTTTTATAGGCTGTGATTAGGAGACCAAATTGTTTACCCCAGTCCCCCAAGTGATTAATCTTGATGGTGTTGTAACCAATCTTTTCGTAAATTTTTGAAAGCGAATCCCCAATAACTGTTGAACGCAAGTGCCCAATAGAGAAAGGTTTCGCGATATTCGGAGCTGACATGTCAATAGGAACATTAGCACCGTGGCCGATGTTTTGGTCACCATAGTCTTCTTTTTCAGTGATGACTTCATTGATGACTGCTGTAGCAACAGCTTTCTTGTCAAGGAAGAAGTTCACGTAAGGACCAGTAGCAACTACTTTATCAAAGCCAGTAGCATCAACGTTCTCAGCGATTTCACCAGCAATAACTTGTGGAGCTTTACGCATGGACTTTGCTAAACTGAAAGCTGGAAATGCGATATCTCCCATTTCTGATGATTTTGGTTTTTCAAGCAAATTTTCGATTTGTTCAAGTTCAAGCGCACCGTCAAGGGCGGTGAACAAAGATTTTGCTGCTAATAGTTTTTCATTCATAGAATAATTATACCATAATAGAAATAAAAAAGTATAGTGCTTGAGGTGGTGTTTTTAAGGTATGTAAGTTGAATGAGTCAAAGAATTACAGGATGAAGTGCTTTTTTGTTTTCATGCATGTTTTTTAGAAAAACCATGAATTTTTTCGGCTGTTAAAAAGAATAATTTAAGTTTTTGTGTATTTTTATGCAATTTTAGAAGGGGGAGAAATAAAGAAAAGCGGTGAGCGCTGATATTGTAGGTTCTTCTCCTTATATTTTGTTGAGTATTTTTATGCTATAATAGGTGCATGAAAAGAGAAGAACGATTAGACTTAATTAAACAGATTATCTCTGAAAATCAGATTGCGACACAAGAAGAATTACAAAGTGTTTTGGAGTCAAAAGGGGTAAAGATTACTCAGGCAAGCTTATCGCGTGACATTCGTGAGTTACACATCATAAAAAAGCGTGAGGGAGGGAAGAGCTTTTATGTTTTTTTAACAGAGCTCAATGCACCTTCACAATCCTTATTGCAACAATATTTTAGCAATTTTGTTTTAAAAGTTTCCTTTGCCAGTGTTAATGTGGTTGTACACACGCACTTGGGGGAGGCAGATCTTTTAGCTAATGCTTTTGATGATGAAAAGCGTCCCGAGATTTTAGGAACCTTAGCCGGTGCAGATACCCTACTTTTAATCTGTAAAGATGAACAGGCAGCTCGTGATTTGGCTTTGGAGATTGAAGATGCCCTATAAAACAAGCAAAGAAAAATTGATTGCTCAAATTCTTGACTTGGATTATGTAAAGAGCTTTCAAAAAGCTGAAACAGCCCTACAGGCAGAAAAGGGACTTTTTGAGCAGCAAAAGAAAATGAAAGAGTTACAGAAAGAAGCTGTTCTCTATCAAAAAATAGGTAAAAAACAGGCCTTTAGAGAAACTTCGAGTACCGCACAAAGTATACATGAATCCTTGAAAAATGAACCATTAGTCGAGGATTATCTCCTAAAAATGCAGCCTGTTGATGCCCTTTTGCAATACGTTACAGGAGAAATAGAAAGAAAAGTCAATGAGGCTTTGGAAAGATGAATATTTAAAATAAAGGTCTTCAGGGCCTTTTTTTGTTTTAGCTTTGCCCTTAATCCGTATGTTATAATGGAAATAAAGAATTTTCAAAGGAAAGAAGAATAACATGGCTGAAAAAATTTCACCAGGAATGCAGCAATATCTTGATATCAAAGCTGATTATCCAGATGCTTTCTTGCTCTTTCGTATGGGAGATTTTTATGAACTTTTTTATGAAGATGCGGTAAATGCAGCGCAAATTTTAGAACTTTCTCTCACCTCGCGGAATAAGAATGCAGAAAATCCTATCCCAATGGCTGGTGTGCCCTATCATTCAGCAGATCATTATATTGAGCAATTAGTCAGTCTGGGACATAAGGTTGCTGTTGCCGAGCAAGTGGAAGATCCTAAAACTGCGGTGGGTATTGTTAAACGTGCCGTAACGCAAGTTATCACACCAGGAACGGCTGTTGATGTCGGGCAAACAACAGACAATAATTTTTTAGTCGCTCTTGACAAGGGAGATGAAAAGTATGCCCTGGCTTACATGGATTTATCAACGGGAGAATTTAAAGCAACCCAACTTTCAGATTTCTCGACAACTTTGAGTGAAATTTCCTCGCTCAAAGCGCGTGAGATTGTGGTGGGTTACGCGTTAAAGGCTGATGATAGACAAATCTTTGAGAAGCAAATGAATCTGATGGTTTCTGAGCAATTTGACTTTGAGGATATCCATTCGTCACTTTCAAGGCTTGAAAATCAAGTCGCTTCCAAGCTCTTGGCTTATGTCAAGCGTACACAGTTACGAGATTTGAGTCATTTGCAAGAAGTTGAGCATTATGAAATAAAAGATTTCCTACAGATGGATTTTGCGACAAAGTCTTCTCTTGAGTTAACAACAAATAAACGTGAAGGAAAGAAACATGGGACGCTTTATTGGTTGCTTGATGCGACTAAGACAGCCATGGGAACACGTTTGCTTCGTAGTTGGCTAGAGCGTCCTTTGATTTCCTCCAGTGAAATCACAAAACGTGCGGATATTGTGCAGCTCTTTTTGGACAATTTCTTTGAACGTGCGGATTTGATTGAGGCTCTTAAGGGGGTGTATGACTTAGAACGTCTTGCATCCCGCGTGTCTTTTGGTAAAGTTCTTCCAGTTGATTACTTGCAGTTAGAAAACTCTCTGTCAAATATCCCAGGGATTAAAAATGTCCTGTTGGCTATGAAGAATTCAGCCCTAGAACCACTGATTTCCCAGCTGGATGAAATCCCAGAGCTTATCCGTCTCATACATAATGCCATTGATGAATCGGCACAGCGTGTGATTACTGAAGGTGGTGTGATTAAGACGGGCTATAATGAACAACTGGATAAATACAGGGAAGCCCTCGCAAACGGGACTTCTTGGATAGCAGAACTTGAAGCCAAAGAAAAAGAAAAAACAGGTATCTCAACGTTACGTATTGACTTTAATCGCAAAGACGGTTACTATTTCCATGTTACTCAAAGTCAACTGGCCAGTGTTCCAGAATACTTTTACCGAAAAGCCACGTTGAAAAATTCAGAGCGCTTTGGTTCAAAAGAATTGGCTGAAATTGAAGAAATAATGTTGGAAGCGCGTGAAAAATCAAGCATTTTAGAATATGATCTCTTTGCGCAAGTCCGTACAGAAACAGAGCAATATATTTCACGTTTACAAAAAGTGGCGAAAGCCATTGCGAGCATTGACTGTCTACAAAGTTTGGCAACAATTGCTGAAAAATACCAGTATGTCCGTCCGGTTTTTACACAAGAGCGTCAAGTGAATATTGTTAATGGTCGTCATCCAGTTGTTGAGAGTGTTCTTGGTGCACAAGAATATGTCCCCAATGATATCAAGCTTCCTGAAGAAACAGCTATCCAGCTTATCACAGGCCCAAACATGTCGGGGAAATCGACCTATATGCGGCAATTTGCAATGATTGTGATTATGGCACAAATAGGTTCATTTGTCCCAGCAGAGTTGGCTGAGCTCCCTGTTTTTGATGCAATTTTTACGCGCATCGGAGCAAGTGATAATTTAATCTCGGGTGAATCCACTTTTATGGTTGAGATGATGGAAGCTAATCATGCGATTCAGCATGCTACGGCGCATTCCTTGATTATTTTTGATGAGCTTGGACGTGGGACAGCAACATATGACGGGATGGCTCTCGCTCAGGCGATTATTGAGTACATTCATGACAATATTCATGCGAAGACGCTTTTTGCTACACACTACCACGAGTTAACAGATTTATCTGGGAGCCTTGAGGGGTTAGAGAATGTTCATGTTGCGACCTTGGAGAAGGGGGGAGATGTGACTTTCTTGCACAAAATAGCAGAAGGCCCAGCAGATAAATCGTATGGTATTCATGTTGCCAAAATTGCAGGTTTGCCGGCTCGCTTATTAGAGCGTGCGGACATCATCTTACAAAAACTGGAGAACAAACCGGTTGTGCGTCAAGCCTCTGGGGAAGAAAAAGAGCAGTTGAGTCTTTTTCCAGTTGAAGATAACCATCAAGAAATTATTGAAAGATTAAGAGAGATAAATTTGGACAATATGACTGCACGGGAAGCCCTGAACTTTTTGTGGGACCTCAGAGATGATTTGTAAGATTTTGCTTTTTTATGGTAGAATTACAGGGATAGATTGAATTTATAAGGAGAGAGATATGGAAAAAGATGAAATTAAGGACTTAGAAACGACAGAGGCCTCAGAAACCATAACAGATAAGAGAGAAGAAGTCGATACTGAAGTGAGTGAGAGAGAAAACTCAGAAAATGAGCAAGAGGAGCTTGTACTCTCAACTGTGGACGAACTAGAGAAGGTTGAGGAAGAAACAAGAGAAGAACCTCAGGTTGAAGTGGTTTTAGAAGAGGAAGAAGAAGTTCCAACGGTAGAAACAGCTGCTGGAAGAACAAGTGTTGAGCCCTCTCAAGATTCACAAAGCACTTATGCAGATGAGCCATTTTTGGCAGATAATCAAGTGAAATCAAAAATAGCTACTAAGTGGAATTGGGGAGCAATGGCGCTGCCTGTCTTCTTTGGTATTGCCAATCGTTCTTACCTGGGCTTGTTGAGCTTGCTAGTTATTGTGCCAGGTATTGGCTGGATTTTTGGTATTGCTTGGGCTATCGTCTTTGGTATCAACGGTGAGCGTTGGGCACTCCAAAATCCAGATAATCGTTATCGTGATGAAGAAGAATTTCGTAAAATTATGGATGGTTGGAATCGTGCAGGTTTAGTCGCCTTTATTATCGGTGTTGCAGCCGTAATCTTTATGCTACTTTTCTTTATCATGCTTGGTGCAGCAATATTCAGCAGTATTGATCAATTTCAATATTAATTTAAATAAATATCTAATAAGACCTCTCCAGTGTATCTTAGGAGAGGTTTTCTTTGTTGCAAACGGACAAAAAACAAGGGCTTTTGTCCTTTAAAATGTGCTATAATAATACTGATTATAAAAAAAATAGTATTTGCTTGGTCAGGAGGTCTGCATAAGTGGGAAAAATAATCGAACTTGATGAATCTCTAGCTAATCAAATAGCAGCTGGTGAAGTTGTCGAGCGTCCTGCTAGCGTTGTAAAAGAGCTAGTGGAAAACTCAATCGATGCTGGGGCTTCACGAATCATTGTGAAAATTCAAGAGAGTGGCTTACGTCTCATCGAGGTTGTTGATAACGGCTCCGGTATTGAAAAAGAGGATGTAGCTAAGGCCTTGAAACGTCATGCGACAAGTAAAATAAAAGACAAGGCGGATCTTTTCAAGATTCGTACTTTGGGTTTTCGCGGAGAAGCTATGCCCTCGATTGCTTCAGTCAGTGAGTTTTCTATAGAAACGAGTGTAACTGGAGAAGAGTCTGGTACGCGCTTGGTGAGTCATGGTGGAAAAGTGGATACTCTGGAAGATATTGCAAAACGAGAGGGCACAAAGATTACTGTCCAAAATCTTTTTTACAACACCCCTGCACGTTTGAAATATATTCGCTCCTTGCAAGCCGAACTCAGCCACATCACGGATGTGATTAATCGGCAAAGCATGGCTCACCCTGAGGTTTCTTTTGCCTTGATTAACGAAGGGCGAGAATTGATGAAGACGGCAGGAAATGGTGATTTACGCCAAGTTATTGCGAGTGTCTATGGTTTGCCCACAGCGAAGAAGATGCTAAAAGTTGAGGCGGAAGACCTAGATTTTAGGATTTCGGGTTATGTGAGTTTACCAGAGCTTACACGCGCAAACCGTAATTATATTACTTTGATGATAAACGGTCGCTTTATCAAGAACTTTTTGCTTAATAGAGCAATCATTGAAGGTTATGGGAATCGTTTAATGGTTGGTCGCTTCCCGATCGTTGTCTTATCGATTGAGATTGATCCTCAGCTAGCTGATG
Organism: Lactococcus garvieae; assembly: GCF_016758115.1. Classification (GTDB taxonomy): domain Bacteria; phylum Bacillota; class Bacilli; order Lactobacillales; family Streptococcaceae; genus Lactococcus; species Lactococcus muris. Next base: position 15,047 of record NZ_WIVG01000011.1, on the reverse strand, counting down.
TTAATGTTCACCCTACTAAGCAGGAAGTTCGCTTATCTAAAGAGCGTGAGCTGATGCGTTTGATTACAGAAGCTATTCAAAACGTTTTTGTTGAGGAAACGTTAATTCCTGATGCTTTAGAAAATTTGTCTTCCCGTCTCGTAAAACATGAAGACAGGCAAGAAACATTGCCAGAGAACAAGACAGCTAATCTTTACTACGATAAAGTGAGGCAAGATTTCTTTGTTGATACACATCAGGTTCGGGAGGAAAGTACCTTATCTCAAGTTGAACCTGTAGCCCCGCCAGAAACAGAAAAGGTAGTAGAACGTTCAATTTTTGAAGAACAAGAAGCACCAAGAGAGGAAAAGCCAGCAGAAAGTTTAGAGAAAGCAGAAAGAAAGCAGGCCTTTCCAGATTTAGAATATTTGGCACAACTGCACGCTACTTACTTACTCTGTCAGGCTGAGGATGGGCTTTATATCATTGACCAACATGCCGCCCAGGAACGTATTAAATATGAATACTGGCGTGAAAAAATTGGCGAGGTGAGCATGGATCAGCAGATACTGCTTGCGCCTTACATCTTTAGCTTGGCAAAGCATGATTTCTTGATGTTTTTAGATCGGAAAGGGGCTTTAGAAGAAGCGGGTATCTTCCTCGAAGAGTACGGAGAAAATCAGCTAATCCTAAGGGAACATCCCACATGGCTTCAAGAAAGTGATTTGGAAGAAACAGTTTACGAGATGATTGACGAGATTCTTTTGACTAAAGAGTTTTCAGTTAAAAAATATCGTCATGAACTGGCAACGATGGTAGCTTGCAAGAGCTCAATTAAGGCTAATCATCCTTTGGATGCGGCGTCAGCGCGTGCTTTGGTAGCAGAACTGGCAACTTGTGAAAATCCATATTCTTGCGCGCACGGACGTCCAACGATTGTTCACTTTAACAGTGGGGACATGGAAAAAATGTTCCGTCGCCGTCAAGAAGCACATCTCTCCAAAGCAGCCAGCTGGAAAAATTTAAATTAAAAAATAGGATAGGAAAATGATAACTTTATACATGGTAGTCCCTTGTTATAACGAGGAATTGGTGCTTGATGAAACATCTCGTCGCCTTGAAGAAAAATATAGGGCTTTAAAAGCAGCCGGAAAAATCGATGAGAAGAGTCGTGTTGTTTATGTTAATGATGGCTCACGTGATAAAACTTGGGAAAAAATTCAAGAAAAACATGCGGCAAATCCGATATTTAGTGGGATTAATCTTTCGCGAAATAGAGGGCATCAAAATGCGCTTTTAGCGGGCTTGATGCAGGTTAAAGACTTAGCTGATGCTGTAATTTCGATGGATGCGGATCTGCAAGATGATATTGATGCTATTGATGCTATGCTTGAAGAGTATGAAAAAGGCTATGAGGTCGTTTATGGTGTACGTGATAATCGTGATACAGACACAGCTTTTAAACGTCGTACGGCACTTGCTTTTTACGGTTTGATGAAAAAGTTAGGCAGTGAGTCAGTACCTAACTCAGCAGATTTTCGTCTTATGAGTCGCCGAGCTTTGAACGGTTTGGCTGCATATGGTGAGGTTAATCTCTTTTTACGTGGCATGGTACCACTCGTGGGATACAAGTCAACCAATGTTTATTATAAACGTGGGGAGCGCTTTGCGGGTGAAAGTAAGTACCCGCTTAAAAAGATGATAAGTTTTGCAATTGATGGTATCACTTCGACATCTGCAACGCCTATGCGTTTTATCTTCTGGACGGGTTTGACAATGTTTATGCTGGCCTTTGTTGCAGGCATCTACGTTGTGATTCGCCACTTTGCTGGGGGATTCCCTACAACAGGCTGGGCTTCTATCATTGTGGCCATTATTGGTCTGGGGGGAATTCAGCTTTTGGCTCTTGGGATTATCGGAGAATATATCGGTAAGATTTTCCTTGAGGTCAAGGCACGTCCGCGTTTTATCATTCAGGATTTTATCAATAAAGAAAGTGATGAAGACTAATGTATGAATACTTTCAAGGTCAGCTGGTCAAAATCACGCCGACCTACATTGTAGTAGATGTTGCGCATGTGGGCTATTTGATTAATGTGGCCAATCCTTATGCCTGGTCTAATCTGATGAACCAAGAAGTAAAAATCTATGTCCATCAAGTGATTCGCGAAGATGCACACAGCCTATATGGTTTTACTGATGAGGCAGAAAAATCCTTGTTTTTGCGCTTAATTAGTGTATCGGGTATCGGTCCGAAGTCAGCTTTAGCTATTATCGCAGCAGATGATAATACAGGACTGGTTCATGCTATTGACAGTAGTGATATCAAATACTTGACCAAGTTCCCAGGGGTTGGTAAAAAGACAGCGATGCAGATGGTGCTGGATCTGGCAGGTAAGTTTGATGCAAGAGCTTCGGCGGAAATGGTGAAGGCGACAGCCGAGGATGAGAATCTTGCGCTGACGGAAGCTATTGAAGCCTTGCAAGCTTTAGGTTATAAGGCAACAGAACTCAAAAAGATTCAGAAGAAACTGGAAGCAGAAGTTGATCTGACCAGTGAAGAGTATATTAAAGCCGCGTTGAAGCTCATGATGAAGTAGTGCCCTAAAGAACCATAAAATAAGAGAAGAGGCTGATTAACCTCTTTTTCTATTCTGATATCGTTTTGATTTTGATAAGAAAAAAATTATAATTATATCATACGAATGTTATTTAGTTTACAGGGAGATAACGAAACTCTTGACGAGGTAAAAGCAATGACCTATAATCAGACAGCAGAGCAGAGCAGAGCAGAGCAGAGCAGAGCAGAGCAGCTAAGCAAGCGGTAGATTTCCGTCTTTTTTCGCATACACCAATACGTCCTGGATAAAGGGCGTTTTTTGCTGTGCTGCTAGCTATTGTGCCTAAAGGCACTAATGCTAGACGGCAAGTCCTATGGGACCTTGCCTAAGCACTGCATTAGTGAAAAATCAAAAAATAATCGTTTTTGATTTTTCACGTCATGTTTAAATCAAAATGGAAGTATGAGGAAAAATAAATGAATAAGGAACAAAAAAGAAAACTGGGTGTTATAGCAGTTTTAGGACTCACCTTGCTTGTCGGTGGAACCTTTGCCTTCCGCTCTTTTGAGCAACAGGCTATCAATGACCGTGAGCGTGAACACAATGTCAATGTCGGCGGACGTGTCCACGATTACTATAACCGAGACACGGAAAACAAGGACGTCTTTATCGAAAATTATGGCGAGCGTCCAATCATGGCACGTATCCGCCTGTCCGAGTTTCTGGAAACTCGGCAACGAAATGAAGATAATTTTACACCTTTAGTGAGTGGAACCAGTCGTGAAAATGTCGGCTCTTGGACCCGCTGGATACCAAGCGCTACAGATATAAATGACCGCGCCAATAACAATGCGTCCAATGCTTTTGACCGCTACTCTCAGTTAAGCTTTGGCTGGAGCAGGGAGGGACAAACTGCACCTTGGTATCTCCCAACTTTTAACCATGATAACTTAGATCAGAGGACAGCTGCCGCAGGACATGCCCGTGACTGGATTGCAGGTAGCGGAGCTACAGATGGCAGTACCGACGGGACGACTCATCCCGGTGAGGGAACAGATGGCTTCTGGTCGTCAGGTACAAGCTACACGAACGGCAGTCAAAGCATCACATGGCCTGGCTCTGCAACAGCGACACGAACCACAGCACAAAACCTCGAGCAAGAGCGTGCCCCGATGACGATAGAGCAATGGGAAACTCTCTCAGATGAAAATAAAGTCGGTAATTTTTGGGTCATTGACCAGCAAACAGGCTGGGCTTACTGGGCCAATCGTCTAGAGCCTGGAGAAGCAACCTCTTACCTACTTGATGCCGCTGTGATGACGGATGCTATCGAAGAGACGGTCTTTAACGGCTTTTCTTACTATGCCATCAATGTTGAAAGCGAGCTGATAAGTCCGGATCAAAGAAATGAGTTTCTCAATGATGGCGGAAACAATCATGTATTACTGGCAGAATTTCTGACAGGAATTAATAACGGAGTGATGTTTGATGATGGACCAAATCCCGCACCAAATGAGAACAGTGCACCTTCTGAATTTAACTTCTCTACCATGAGACCAGGACGTATTTTTACGATGGCAGGTGAGCAATACCGTTATCTTGAGGATATGGGTAATGGAGACCATATGATTATTCGAAATGATGCTCTCCGTAATGTTCATTTTTCTAACCAAGAGGTAGCACTTGCTTCTTGGTATGGCGGACTTGATGATACAGTTCAAGCCATAGTTCGTCCAGTAGTTATGCCAAATAACGTGCCAAGTATTTCAGAGTTAGATGCTTCACCTTGGACAGCAGGGGGTGTACGTTGGTTACCTCTACAATGGAATGATAACAGATTTGATGCTGTTAGAGGAGACAGAACGGTTGTTGGAGGGACAACACAACGAGCTTTTGCTCTTTCTTTTGCGGATGTTGTTCGTTTATCAACTGCTGCAGGTCCTTTTCCTACTCATAGAGCTCGTGAAGCTGCCGATGCTCGTTGGTGGCAGCTTCGTACCCCTACGCCTGATGGTCAGGCATGGGGGATCAGTGAGGGTGCGTTATTTGGCCGTTCGACCATGACAGGTTCTAATTCCCATGGAGGCGTCCGCCCCGCTCTCATCATTCATCAACCTACAAACTAAAACATTTACAAAAACTATAATAGCAAGCGAAGCAACGATATCGTTTGCTATTTTATATTTTATCAAATAGGTTTGTTTTCCATCTGTCTATTTGATAAAATAGCAAATAGAACAATGTTGAGTCTTTCTATTTTATATTTTATCAAATAGAGATGAGGAGGAATTGATGAAAACATATTCGACCTTACGTGCGATAAGCTATAATGACTTTGAAAACTATCCGATGATTGTGGAAAAAAGAAAAGAAAGTGAAAGTAGTGTATTCACAGGGCTTTTCTTTCAAGCTTTTGATACGAAACAAGAACTTTTATTAAAAGAAGAGATGGAACTTTTCTTTCTCGTCCTTCCTCAGACATCGTTACTCAAAGACAAGCTTAACGAAAATTCACGACAAATTGATAAACTTATGAACAGTTTGCCTGAGATTACGAAAAAGAATATCTTTTATCATCTACTTGTTGAAGAGATTAAAGCCTCCAATGATATTGAGGGCGTTCAAAGTACGCGAAAAGAAATACGTGATGCCATTAGTGTTATTCTTGAAAAATCTCAAGAAGATAAAAGATTTAAAAGTCTTGTCTATCAATACATGAATTTTAGAAAATCTAAATTTAGTCAGATTACAACAATTGAAGATATAAGAGAAATCTATGAAAATTTACTCAAAGATGAAGTTGCTGAAGAGGATAAATTGAGCACGGGAGAGCTTTTTAGGAGTGAACCTGTATTTATCGTTGACCAAAGGACGGGCAAAAAAGTCCACCAAGGAGCAGAAGGGCAAGAAATCATAAAAAAACGTCTTGCTCATCTCGTGAAGTTTATGAATCAGGATGATATACCGACTTTTGAAAAGGCATTTATTAGTCATTTTTATTTTGAAAATATTCACCTCTTTTATGATGGAAATGGAAGAATTGGACGTTTTATACTTTGCTCTTACCTCGCTCGAAAGTTAGATTATTTATCTGCAATCGGAGTATCTGTAGCTATTTTAGAAAATAAGAATAAGTATTATAAAGCTTTTCAGGAAACTTCTCATCCCAAAAATGCAGGTGAAGCAACATCTTTTATTTTGGATATGTTTGATATTTTACTTAAGGCTCAAGAGAAAATTTTAAGTGCTTTGAAAGAATGGGAGAGCAAGCTTGATACCTTGCAGAAGAATATTCAAAAACTTGAACAAACTAATGATGAACGTTCAGTTATCTATCCTCTAGCACAAGTTCGAATGTATGATAGTTTAGATGTTCTTACGGATGCAGATATTGCTGTAGGTATCGGAATCTCACGACAAAAACTAAAAAATATTCTCAAAGATTTAAAAGAGAAAAAGCATATTACTCAAGTAAAACAAAAACCGTCCATCCATGAGCTAACGGATGAATTTTGGAGTGAATTACAAAAATAAATAGACTTAACACAGAACCATCTTTTCTGCTATAATAAAAATAATGAACGAAAATCTATCCGCAACACCACTTGAAGATGAAGCATTGGTCGAAAAGTCCTTACGTCCGCAATATTTCAACCAATACATCGGTCAAGATAAGGTTAAAGAACAACTCGAAATCTTTATCAAAGCAGCCAAGCTACGTGAGGAAGTACTGGATCACGTGCTTCTTTTTGGTCCTCCGGGATTGGGTAAAACAACGATGGCCTTTGTTATTTCTAATGAACTCGGGGTCAATATCAAGCAAACTTCGGGTCCAGCTATCGAAAAGCCGGGCGACTTGGTCGCGATCCTTAATGAACTCGAACCTGGCGATGTCCTCTTTATTGATGAAATTCACCGTATGCCCATGCAGGTTGAGGAAATCCTTTACTCTGCGATGGAAGACTTCTACATTGATATCATGCTGGGCTCTGGTGATGGAAGCCGCTCGGTCCATTTAGACTTACCACCTTTTACCTTAGTTGGTGCAACGACAAGAGCAGGAATGCTGTCTAATCCTTTGCGCGCCCGCTTTGGAATTTCTGCACACATGGAGTATTATACTGAGAGTGACTTGGAAGAGATTGTCAAACGTACTGCAGATATATTTGAGGTAGAAGTCGCTGAAGAAGGGGCGCTTGAGATTGCTTTGCGTAGCCGAGGGACACCACGTATCGCCAATCGTTTGTTAAAACGTGTGCGTGACTTTGCACAAATCATGGGAGACGGTCGTGTGGACAAAGAAATCACCGACAAAGCTCTACAAATCCTAGATGTTGACAATGCAGGCCTTGACTATGTAGATCAGAAAATCTTGCGTACCATGATTGAAATGTACAATGGAGGACCAGTTGGTTTAGGAACTCTGGCAGTTAACATTGCTGAAGATCAGGAAACTGTTGAAGATATGTATGAACCCTATCTGATTCAAAAAGGTTTTATTGTGCGGACAAAGCAAGGAAGGAAAGCAACCGCAAAGGCTTATGAACATTTAGGATATTCTTATCAAGAAAATTGAAAAAATACTCAATCTGGAGTATTTTTTATATATTACGCTTGCGGTACTCTTCTAAAAGTGGCAACTAATCCTAAAGAGTCAGTTTGTAACTGGTGATTTTTATGCCATTGGATGTGCTATAATGAAGACATGGAAAAAATAGTATTTGTTTGTTTAGGGAACATTTGTCGTAGCCCGATGGCTGAGTTTGTCATGAAAGATTTGGCTGAAAAAGCGGGAAAATCTTATGAGATAGAGAGCAGAGCGACATCCAGTTGGGAGCATGGCAACCCCATTCATCCTGGGACGCGCGCTATTCTAAAGGCATATGACATTAAATTTGACGAGAAAAAAGGCAGTCAGCAGATTACGCCAGAGGATTTTCAATACTTTGATCAAATCATTGCGATGGATGCCTCAAATAAACGGGATTTGGAAAAAATGGCGCCAGCAGATCAAAAAAATAAAGTAAAAATGCTTTTGGAAAAATCCGTTCCCGATCCTTGGTATACAGGAGATTTTGAGGAAACTTATGCCTTAGTAAAAGAAGGCTGTTTAAAAATTTTAGAAAACAATGATTGAATATGTCATAAAATGTGACATAAACCTTTGACAAGAGCTTAAACTAGGTTTATAATATGCCATAGAGTTGAAGTTGAGGAGATAACGGGTGAAAGAACGTGAATTGAGGCACTCTCTAGCAGTGCTGCCAATTGGCACTGTTATGAAACTAACAGGATTGAGTGCGAGACAGATTCGCTACTATGAGGAACAAGGTTTACTTTTTCCAGAGCGTAACGAAGGTAACCGCCGGATGTACTCTCTTAATGATATTGAGATAGTGTTTGATATCGCAGATTTACTATCTGAGGGCAATAATATTGCAGATATTAAACGTATCTATGCTCAACGACAGAAAAAAGCAATGAAAAATCTCTCTATCAGCGAAGTGCATCTTGCTTTGGAACGCGAATTTGCGCAACAAGGGCGTTTTGGACATTCAACATCAACTCACTTCAACCAGCCGCGTATGTAAGAAAATATTACATAAAAGGAAGTATCGTTTACTCTTAAAAAGGAGCCGTATTATGGGAATCACAGCAGAAAATATCCGTCGTGACGTCAAGGAAAAAAATATCAAGTTTCTGCGCTTGATGTTTACCGACATCCTAGGAACTTTGAAAAATGTAGAAGTTCCAGCAACTGACGAACAATTAAACAAACTTTTTGACAATAAGATGATGTTTGATGGCAGTTCAATAGAAGGTTTTGTCCGCATCAATGAATCAGACATGTACCTCTATCCAGACTGGGACACGTGGATTATCTTTCCATGGGGGGACGAGTACGGCAAGGTAGCTGGAGTTATCTGTGATGTTTATACAGCAGAAGGCAAGCCTTTTCCAGGAGATCCGCGTGGAGTGCTGAAACGCAACCTTGAAACTATGGAACAAATGGGCTTTAAAAAGTTCAACCTTGGACCAGAACCTGAGTTTTTCCTCTTTAAACTTGACGAAAATCAAGAGCCAACTTTAGAAGTGAATGACAAAGGGGGATATTTTGATCTCGCACCTACAGACTTGGCGGGAAATACACGTCGTGAAATCGTCAACGTCCTTACGGACTTAGGCTTTGAAGTGGAAGCCAGCCACCATGAAGTTGCAGTTGGTCAGCATGAGATTGACTTTAAATATGCCGATGCTTTAAAGGCCTGTGATAATATTCAGATTTTTAAACTTGTTGTAAAGACAATTGCGCGTAAACATGGTTTACACGCAACTTTCATGGCCAAACCGAAGTTTGGTATCAACGGTTCTGGGATGCACTGTAACATGTCGCTCTTTACAGAGGACGGTCAAAATGCCTTCTATGATGAAGCAGGAGAGATGGGACTTTCTGAGGTGGCGCACTACTTTATCGGTGGTTTACTTAAACATGCTTACAACTATACAGCTATTACAAATCCTACTGTAAACAGTTATAAGCGTTTGGTTCCTGGTTATGAAGCACCAGTTTACATTGCTTGGGCTGGGCGCAACCGTTCGCCTTTGATTCGTGTCCCAGCATCACGTGGAATGTCTACACGAGTGGAGCTTCGTTCAGTTGACCCATCGGCTAATCCTTACTTGACCTTGGCTGTTCTACTTGCTTCTGGTCTTGATGGGATTGAAAATAAAATTGCTGCACCAGAAGCTGTGGAAGAAAATATCTATGTTATGACTGAAAGTGAACGCAAGGCACATGGTATTACGGACTTGCCGTCAACTTTGCACAATGCGGTTAAAGCTCTTCGTGAAGATGAGGTAGTGACTGCAGCTCTGGGTGATCATGTTCTCGTTAATTTTGTAGAAGCGAAGAAGATCGAGTGGGCAAGCTATGCGCAATTTGTCAGCCAATGGGAAATTGATAACTATTTGGAACTTTACTAGAATAGAAAGTCTTCAAGGAAGACTGTTGAAAAATGGCAAGTTGGCTGATTTCAACTAAAGTACAAAAACGCTCAACCAAGCGAGGCTTATGCTCATGGTTAAGCGTTTTTGTCATTTTTAGGAGAAGTTTGCTCGAGGTGGGGAGGCCAACTTTTTTCCCTAAACTTTATCTTTGAGGTGCTTTTTTTGAATTTTTATACTAAAAAGACTAAACTAGTCCTATGGATATAAAAGAAAATTTGAAAAGCATCATAGATAAGGTAGACTATGGTCAAGTCGTTAAGATTGCTATGCAAGAAAGAGGAGCTTATGCGGTTTCTGAAGTGCAAGGAGATGTTGTAAACATGACTCTCTTCGATGACTTTGCGGCAAAATATCTATCAGATCAAGAAGATTTAACTGTCGTGCATCGTAAAGACTCTGAGCTAGCTCTTACTTCAACAGATTTTTTACAGTTCATTGGAGGGTTAGAAGCTCCCAAGCATATTATTTTTGTGGCGTGTTTAGAGCTGGGAACTACTGAGATCAAAGGTTTTTTGAACGCCTTACTTTCTACGGATGGATTGGAAAATAGCAAAGTCATTCTCTTGGACTTGCCACAGCTAGAGTATATGGCCTTACGTTCAAGTATGAAAGGAAAACTAGCTCTTTAGTAGTTTGCTGAAAAAGTCATATTGGTTCAAAATTTCTCAAAGTGGAGTCCTAGACATGAGGCCCATTTTTTATTGTCATTTTTCGGGAGATTATTCTTTAAGGCGTTTTTGTTCTTGATAATCTCGAGAGTGCTTCATGATTTCTTTGTAAATAGATTGGATGGAAGCGGCGTACTGGGGATTTTTTATTTTATTCTCAATTTTTTCTAGAATAAACTTTTCCCGTGCTGCATCAAGCACCTGTAAGTTTTTTTGCTCCTTAGCGGCAATAACTTTTTCAACGAGAGACATACGTTGGTTTAAAAGCCCAAGAATTTGTTCATCTAAGGCGTCTATTTCCTTCCGGATATTTTCTAAAGTCATAGCTTTATTTTAGCATATTTCAAGTCCTCATTACACCTTCCGGAATTTAGTTGATGCATCGATGAATTTTGTTCATATTAGGCTGAGGTAAACAAATATACTGTTGGACAAACTGTTGAAAGTGGAAGCAATTGAATTGTATCCTGAGTATTTATACGCCAAGATGTCTTTTTTTGAAATTGATTGACAATGTTTCGTTAATATTATAGGATGTAAAAAGATTAGGGGTACTAACAGTGATTGGTGCTTACTCTGAGAAATATAGAAGCAGGTGATGAATATGTTTAATTGGTTAGGTATTTTTGCTGGAACTTTAGCATGGGTTATGGTCGAAAGTTTATTGTATAATCCTATGCATGTCTGGGGGCGTTTTTGGGCTAAAGAGTCCGGTATGGCGGAAAAAATGGAAAAACAAAAAATGTCTGCTGCAGATATGCTTTTTACATTTGGTGGGACGATTCTTGTGGGAGTCTTCATGGCAATTGGACTTTCACATGCAGTAAAAACAGCTTCGGCAGGTATTGGAAGCACGTTTGGTGTCAGTCCACTGGTGGCGGCACTTATGATGGCTTTTCTCAACTGGTTGGCTTTTTATGGTGTTGGGCAATTCGTCTTGGCAGCTTACAGTGGGCAAAGTAAAAAACTGATTGGTCTTCATCTTGTGAACGGATTGATTGGTCTGCTTGTGATGGGGCTTGTTATTGGCTTATTAGGTTAGAAGTAAAGCAGGGGAAGTTGCTTTGAACTTAGCGAAAAGCTTCAAAAAATAAAAAATCCATTTTGAGTTTTCTTTGGAGTAGAAAAATTTAACTCTAAAACTCAAAGTGAGGAAAGTAGGCTTACTTGTCCACACTCTAAAAGCAGAGCAATCTGCTTTTTTTTGCTTCTCCATGTTTTAATAGAAGGCGCTTTTTTGATATAATTTAATCAGAGATTGTAAAGGGCTTAATGCTAAAACGTTTGTCCTTTTCTGGTCCTTTTGTAAAAAAACAGAGCCAGAAATGGCTTGATTAAAGGAAGTTTGATGAAGCAATGAATAAAAAAGAAAAAGTTGAAGGATATGAGCTCCTGAATAATCAGTTGAAAGGACTTCTTTCGGCACAGAACTATACATTGTCTAACTTGTCTAATGCCGCAGCCCTCTTGAATAGCTTTTTGCCTCAACAAGTGTTTGTGGGATTTTATCTCTATAATGGTGAACAGTTGATTTTAGGCCCTTTTCAAGGTGGTGTTTCTTGTGTGGAAATCAAGTTGGGAGCAGGCGTGTGTGGGGAGGCTGCTGCTAAACGTCAAACCTTAATCGTTGACAACGTTAAGGAACATAAAAACTATATCTCCTGTGACAGTCGTGCAATGTCTGAAATTGTCGTGCCTCTTGTCAAAGATGGGGAACTCAAAGGTGTTTTAGATTTGGATGCCGCTGAGCTATCGTTTTATGACGATATTGATCAGAAGTATCTTGAAGAATTCTGTCAGATTTTATCAGATAGGACGGACTGGAGATTTTTTGAGTGAGGGAAAAGATGAAAGAAACAGTAAATCAATTTATCAGAGATAGATTTAAAGATAAGGAAGGGACGCCAGTGGGTTTTAACCGTTTGGCGGAGCCCAAGGCATTTGCTCAAGATTTGGGAAACTTTATTTATCAATTGCACAAGTTGGAGGCGACTGGGGCACAGAGTGCAGAGCTAATGCTGCCGGTTATTGAAGCAGAATTTTTTACCCTGCTAGACCAGATGAAGAGAGTTGTACCGGTAGAAGACCTTCGTATGTATTGGGAGAAAGCAAGCAGGAACCCTTGGACAAAATCACCAGTGGTGTTACATGGCAATCTGAATTTGGAAACAGTTTGGGTGACTAAGGGTAAATTTTCTGGTGTGGTTGAGACAGACGTTTTGATTGTGGGAGATCCTGCCAGTGACCTGACAATTGCTTGGGAAATTTTTGACGAGAAACAGAGAAAGATTTTTTTCTCAGCCGTTGAAGCTGATAAAGCAACAGTTATTCGTGCAAGGGTTTGGGCAGTTTACAAGGCCATGAAAAATTATAATTCAACAGATATTGATCAGTCTATCCTTGCGCGTGATGTTCTTTTCCGTATCAACGAAGAACTTGGTCTTGGCGCAGAGCCAGATCTTTACTAGAAGGAATGAAAAATGGCTTATCAAGCTTTATATAGAAAATATCGTAGTCAAAGATTTGACGAAATGGTTGGGCAAGAAGTTGTTGCGACAACACTGAAAAATGCCATTATGAATGGCCAGATTTCTCATGCCTATCTTTTTAGCGGTCCGAGAGGAACGGGGAAAACTTCAGCAGCAAAAATCTTTGCCAAAGCCATCAATTGTCCCAATCAAAAAGAGGGTGAGCCTTGTAACAAGTGTGACATTTGTCAAGCGATTACCCAAGGAAATTTAGAAGATGTTATTGAGCTCGATGCTGCTTCAAATAACGGTGTCGATGAAATCCGAGAAATCCGTGACAAATCCACTTATGTACCCAATCGCGTGACTTACAAGGTCTATATCATTGACGAGGTTCACATGCTGTCAACAGGGGCCTTCAATGCTTTGCTGAAAACTTTGGAAGAACCAACGGATAATGTTGTCTTTGTTCTAGCAACGACCGAGTTGCAAAAAATCCCAGCAACGATTATTAGTCGTGTGCAACGCTTTGCTTTCAAAGCTATTACGACTAGTGATATTCATCAGCATTTAGCGGAAGTTTTATCTGATGAAAAGATTGACTTTGAAGAGGCGGCCCTTGATGTGATTGCTAAATCTGCGGAAGGTGGGATGCGTGATGCCTTGAGTTTACTTGATCAAGCGTTGAGTTTTTCAGAGGGTAAACTTGAAGAAAAAGATGCTCTACTCGTAACAGGTTCAATTGCCAACGAAGCGCTGGTTTCTTATGTTGCTGCGCTGGCAGATTCGGATGTGACCTCAGCACTGGCGGATTTAGAGAAGATTTTTCTTGAAGGTAAAAATATGTTGCGCTTCACAGAAGATCTTCTAACCTATTTCCGTGACCTGCTTTTGAAGGAAGACAACAAGATACCTCGGGCGCGAATTTATCAATGGATCAATATAGCGATTGAGTCCTTGAAGATTATCAAAGAAACAACGCAAAGCAAAATTGCTGCCGATGTCATGACGATGCGCTTAGTGGATGCCGGTGCTTCTCATCCTGCAGAAGACGCGGCGGTTTCAGAGGATTTGGCGCAGGAACTTCAAGCTATAAAAGCAGAGCTTCGGGAGCTTAAGGCCAAGTTGGCAGAAGTTGAAAATAAGCCTTCTGTATCTTCCATAAGTCAAGAAGTGCAAATCAAGCGTCAAGTGAAGCTGCAAACGAGTTCAGAAAAATATCAAGTAAATCAAGACTTGATTTTTAAAGCGTTAAGAGAAGCAACAAATGAAGCACGTCAAGCTGTTTTCGGGGCTTGGCCAGAGATTGTTTCAAGTTTTACAAAGCCTTCAGAGCGTGCGTTAATCAATAACACAGCGCCTGTAGCAGCATCAAGCAACTTTGTCGTTGTGACTTTCCCCCATGGAAATCTAGCTAAACGTGTAGCTGAAAATGAAAATTTACAGTTAACATTTGGAAATCTTATGTCCTCTATCTTAGGCTTTTCACCGGAGATTATTGCTCTGGCGGAACAAGATTGGCAGTCTGTCCGGCAAGAGTATGTGATGCACCTAAAAAAAGGAGAGAAAAATACTGAAATAGTTGCCGAGACAGGCTCTAAAGAAGACGAAGAGGAACTGCTTGTCAGTAAAGCGAAAGAATTTTTTGGTGAAAAAGTGAAAGTGATTAAGGATTAGAAATATAGTATCATGAGGTCAAGAAGCTCTAGTCTAGACTGGAGCTTTTTTGTCTACTTTTCGGACACTAGTTACGGAAGCCAGAAGTTACCCCACATGGAGGTCCCCTCCGCTTTTCTCATCAAACACTCATTTCATTTGACCTTTTTTTTTTTTTTATACTATAGACTCAGAAAGTAAACGTAACATTAGAAATGAACTTGTAATGAAAATACAAAACCACACGTTACGTCAAAGGAGGAGTTTATGACACCAGAAAAGAAAAACCAGCGGCGGCTGCGCAACCTCGCACTCCTGTCGCTCTTGCTACTCGCAGTAGGCGGCACCTTCGCCTTCCAAGCCTTCAACCAACGGGCCATCAATGACCGGTTGAATGAAGTGGACATCAATGTCGGTGGCCGTGTCCACGACTACTACAACCGGGAGACAGAGAACAAGGACGTCTTCGTAGAAAACTATGGCGAACGGCCAATCATGGCCCGGATACGCCTGTCCGAGTTCCTCGAAACCCGCCAACGTGATGAAGCTAACTTCACCCCCTTAGTGGCAGGAACCAGCCGTGACGATGTAGAAAACTGGACCACATGGATTCCCAGCGCAAACGACATCACCGACCGTGCAAACAATAATCCGTCCAATGCCTTTGACCAGTACGCCAACCTCATCTTTGGTTGGGAACGTTCCGG
>NZ_WIVG01000109.1 GCF_016758115.1 Lactococcus garvieae | reverse complement strand
AATACCAATAGAATTAGAGATGAGTCAAAGACTTTTTAACTTAGTATAAAAAAGACGTGTCAGAGGACAAGTCTTTTAGTTTGGAGAGAACATATATTGATTGTTTGTAGATTATACAGGCATTGTAATATTTATTACTATGTGAATAGTGTGGAACATAGAGTCAAATTTTTTCTTTTGTAGATAAGAATTTTTCTAGTTCTTTTTCAATGTCTATATCTAGTCTGTTCGAAAGCTCAATTAACCACCAAATATTTTCTGCCATTTTTTCTTCCAAAGAGTATGGAGTTTCATCATAGTAACGATTAAATCGGGTCATCACAAGTCTATTTAAATTTCCAATGTCATTAGAGAGCGCTAATAAATCTTCTTCTATACTCCATTTTTCACCATGTTTTTTTATTTCTAATTCATGGTATCTTTTACGAATTTTAACGCTTTTGTCAACCAATTCTTTTATTTCCATTTTACCTCCTAGCTTATGATAATTATACCATTTTATGCAAAACTGTGATTGAGAAGAAGTATATGAGAGTAAAGGAGGATTAGGAAAAAGGATGATATACAGGCTATGAGAGGGAACGCTTGGTGAAGGGCTTGGATTAAAAGGAGATAGAGTTTAGATGTATATATCCAAACAAGAGAAGTATTTAGTCAGCGCGGTTGACTTTCCCTTGATGAATT
>NZ_WIVG01000108.1 GCF_016758115.1 Lactococcus garvieae | reverse complement strand
GTAGATTTTAATCTACCACCACAGATTATACAGAACCCAAAAAAGCAGACTGGAGCTGCTTTTTTTATGTGACATTTTCTTTATGGAAGGTGCGAAGCTGGGTCACTTTTGGTACAATAGAGAAGATGATATTACTATTTAATAAACCCTTTGATGTACTCACAAAATTTACTGATACTGACAATCGTAAGACACTGAAAGATTATATTGACATTCCTAATGTATATGCTGCAGGAAGGTTAGATAAAGACAGTGAAGGCTTGCTTTTACTGACCGATGATGGGAAGTTAAATCATAAGATCACTGACCCAAAGTCCAAGTCTTATAAGACCTATCTTGTACAAGTAGAAGGAGAGTTTACAGAAGAAGCAGCTCAAAAACTGCGTGCTGGTGTGCTGCTCAAGGATGGCAAAACCCTTCCGGCAAAAGTTAGACGAGTTTCAGAACCCGAATGGCTGTGGGAGAGAACGCCACCGATTCGTGAGCGAAAATCAATACCCACAAGTTGGGTTGAAATTTCCATCAAAGAAGGAAAAAACCGCCAAGTACGTCGAATGACTGCCAATGTAGGCTTTCCAACATTACGTTTGATACGTACAAAAATCGGTGATTATGAGTTAGGCTCTCTTCCCTTAGGTAAATATAAAATAATAAACTAAAAAAGAGCAAAGTGTCAAGCTCCAAATAAAACGGACAGTAAAAAAAAACAAAT
>NZ_WIVG01000107.1 GCF_016758115.1 Lactococcus garvieae | reverse complement strand
GAGGAGGATTTAGCCTATGAAGTGGTTGAACAAATGGGCGGTTTAGAAAGTTTTGAACCATCGACTCTGGAACAGTATTTTGATTATTCAGCTTTTGGCCGTGATTTAGCCATACGTGACTACCGTCAAAGCTCAAATGGCTATGTCCGTAAGGTAGGGAGATAAGATGAAACAAAAATTACACCAACATAAACGAGCAATAGTCTTTTTCTTTAGTTTAACTTTACTAAGTTTAGTGGGACAATACTTTAATCATAAATTTGTAGAAGGATTACTGGTTCAAGTCATGTTATGGTTGGGTATGTTATTGGCTAAATATCTTGAAAAAAGGAATTTTACTCTTTTGATTGGAGGAGTGAAATATAAGTTATCTCTTGAAAGAGGCTTAGGAATAATTATTCTACTTGATGTTCTGTTTATTATTAGTGGTTTTTTTGTCATATTTTAATCATTAATACAGACGTTAATGATTAATGGAGGTAAACAATATGAAAATTTTAAAAGAAAGTCTTCGACTTATTTGTTGTAGTTTGATTTGCCTTGTGTTTTTTGTTTCTCTTTTTTGTGCATTAGCGCAGATGTATCCGATTGTTGGAGTGTTTATTGTGTCTGTGTTTGGAGATGTCGCTTTAAGATTAACATTTTTTCTAAGTGAAAATTCCGGAAAGTATAACATCAAGAAAGGAAAAAATGATACATAAAATAACGAGTGAAATATCTCTTCTACTTGATAAGGCGGTAGAT
>NZ_WIVG01000106.1 GCF_016758115.1 Lactococcus garvieae | reverse complement strand
GTCTAAGTTATATCATAACAATTTTGTGAAGAGCTCCACTCGATGGGGCTATTTGCGTTGTTAGATAATTAACGGTTCTGTTAATTACAATATAAGTTTAACACTTCTGTTAGCTTGTGTCAACAAGTAACTTTAGTTTTTGTATTAAATTTATATTTCGTTTTATTTCAAAATAAGAAAGAAAATTAATATGAGTTTCTACGAACGCTTACAATCACTTGCAAAAGAAAAGAAAAAATCCTTCAATCAAATTGAAAAGGATTTAGAACTTCCAAAAAATACTCTGTATCACACAAAGAAATATACACCACAAGGAGATAAACTTTCTAAATTAGCTGAATATTTCGGAGTTACCACAGATTACTTACTTGGAGTAGCGGAAGCAAAATATTCAGTTTCTTCTGAAAGTGAATTGTCTCAACTTAATGAAACAAATCAAAAAAGAGCCACTAACATAATAGAAAAGCTCCTAAAAGAACAAAAACCTCCTGTCACATCTGAAGAACTTTTTCCTTATCATGTAATGGATCAAGCCCTCTCTGCTGGTCTAGGTTATGGCTATACAAGTGAATTAAATTATTCAACAGTCTACTGGAACCAAGAGGTAGATTATGACATGGCAACTTGGATCAAGGGAGATTCTATGGAACCCGAATTTTACAGCGGGGAAGTCGTTCTTATCAAGGAACAAAATGTGCCAGATTACGACGGACAAGTCTGTGCTGTAGACTGGGACGGCAATTCTTTTATTAAAAAAGTGTACGTGGAAGATGACGGCTTTATTCTCTCCTCCATTAATGATAAATATGCGGATAAGTTCGCTTCTTGGTACGAAGAGCCTCGAATCATCGGCAAAGTTATTGCACACTTCGTACCTGT
>NZ_WIVG01000105.1 GCF_016758115.1 Lactococcus garvieae | reverse complement strand
ATAGTCTTTTTTCTGTTGCACTTAAATTATAAATTCAAGGCTCAAAATATAAATGACGGCATACTATTTTATAAGAATATGAAAAATAGCTTCATCACAAAGGAAATCATTTTGAATTTGGTAAGAAAAAGATTACAATAACATTATATAATATGTATATTGCGTTACTTAATGTGTACAATATACTTGACGAGGAAAAAGCCATGCTCCATAATCAGACAGCACAGCACAGCACAGCACAGCACAGCACAGCACATAAACAGGCGGTAGATTGCCGCTCTTTTCTCCATGCACAAAACGTTCCGGATAACTGGGACGTTTTGTGCCGTGTGCTGCTGGCCCTGTGCCTGAAAGTGCTCCTATTCAATATCACTTCTAATCGAAAAAACTAAAAAAGAGGAAAAACAAAATGCACGTAAAAAACAAGAGAAAACTGGGGATTGCCCTAGTTCTGTTCACACTCCTTCTGCTGATTGCAGGGACATTCGCCTTTACCGCCTTCAACCAACGCGCCATTAACGACCGCCTGAGAGATAATGCAGTCGAAGTTGGTGGTCGTGTTCACGATTACTACAACCGAGACACGGAAAACAAGGATGTCTTTGTCGAAAACTATGGGGAGGAGCCTGTCATGGCACGGATTCGCCTGTCCGAGTTCATGGCGATTCGAGCCCGCGGAGAAGAGAACTTCAATTCCATAGTGCCAACTGCCGTTCGGGAGAGCGTAGAGACCTGGACGACCTACATCCCCTCAACAGAAAGCCTCAGTATCCGCACGGGTGACTCTGCCGTTTTTAACCAATATGCCAACTTGACCTTTGGCTGGACCCGTCAAGGAGAACGTGCGCCTTGGTACTTGCCCACCTTCAACCATGTGGAGAACG
>NZ_WIVG01000104.1 GCF_016758115.1 Lactococcus garvieae | reverse complement strand
GTCGCTCATCATCAGGCGCAGGTAAAAGCAGAAAAGACAGCTCAAGAAGCTAAACGAACCTATGATAAACTTCTTGCTTCTGCCAAAAAAGCAACAGAAAAAGCAGAAACTTTTAAAGTGGAAGAAGATGTCAAAATAGCTAAAGAAGCCATTAAAAAGTTAAAGGAAAAAGACCAAAAGGACTTTAGTACTCGTGTTGAGAAGGTACGTAAGAACTGGGACTTCTTTCATCAAGTAGACAAGGCTGTAAGTGCTGCGGAGAAAGCGAAGACAGACCAAACTATTAAGACAGCTCAAGATGCGGTCAATACATTAAAAGACGCAATGACAAAGTCTAAAAAAGCAGAATTACAAAATCGTTTAGACAAAGTCAAAGCAGATTTAAAGGCTAAAAAAGCTAAAGAAGATGCAAAGGCTAAAGCTCAAACAGCACAAGCTCAAGCGGACCATTCAGCACAGACTGCGAATAACACGCAAGCAGCACAAGCAGAAGCTCCTGCGACAGGGACAGAATATAGTCAATCTCAAACCCCTGCAACACCAAGCTATACAGCTCCTGCGACAGGTGGTGCAGTTTCCCCAGCACAGCCAAGTCCTAACACAGGGAGTCCCTCCTCCAATCATGGCACGTCTTCTAATGCCAGCGGAGGTAGTCTTATACCATCACCTGCCCAAAGCTTTACAGGCTGGGTAAGAAATAGAGCGGGACAGATTGTTTGGTCTCAAAATGGCTTTTCAAGTCTGGCAGAAGCTGGACGTGCTGCAGCACAATGGGCGAATGCTCAGTCAGATCCAGAAGTTGGTTGGTCATCTGGCGCATATTAAATAAAGGTAGAAAAAAGATAGTTTCTTTAAGGGCTATCTTTTTTTGTCCTCAATCAAGACATAAAA
>NZ_WIVG01000103.1 GCF_016758115.1 Lactococcus garvieae | reverse complement strand
AAGTGGGTTTTACAGGAGGGAGATTAAATATGCTAAAAGTAAAAGAGGATGTAAGCCCTCTTTTTTATCAAATATTTTCTAAATTCCCTTTTTTATCTTTAGCAATTAGATAATATGTACATGCTGCAATTGACCATGCCCAAACAATATGGCCAAAGAATTCAGAGAAATGTTCATCAAACGGTTGATTCCATGGAGCTGGAATAGTTCCCATTAGAGGCATCAAAATAATGTGCCAAATGATCCAGATTGCAATACCATAGGCAGCGCCTTGCCATAAGGCAATATTTTTCCAATATTGAACTAAAAAAATAAATAAAGCCGCAAAGAAAATTGAGAAAGTAAAATGGAGTATCAAAGAAAACCAAAATACCTTTTGATCTTCTGAATATAAGACATAGGAATGTGTTAACGACGAAGGGACACCGAATTGTTCCATCATATGTTGTGGGGGATTAGTTAAATTACGTGCAATAGTACGTGGAGGAAGAATTGCTTCCCAACCGATCTTAACCATTCCAGAAATCATACCAGCAATAAAACCAAACCAAATACTTTTTAGAATAATTTCTTTAAGAGATGCAGTAGTTTTTTTAATTGTAACCATGCTAATATTACCTTTCTATAAAAATTATATCGTTATTTTATAATAAAAAATATTTGAATACAAGAAATTATATTGGAATAATAAGGAGAAAGAAGATGTTAAAAGAAAAAGAGGAAGAAATTGCTCGACTTAAAATCCATTTAGAAGCACGAGAGCGGGAGTTTCCAGAATTTTTAGCAGACTGTCTAGAATATCTCAAAAAGAAGAAGCTAGAGCCTTTATCAAGAGTGGGAAAAATACATTAAAAAGCTTATAATAAAATACATATTTATAAATAAGGAGTTTTAAAATTTATGAAATTTACAAAAAAA
>NZ_WIVG01000102.1 GCF_016758115.1 Lactococcus garvieae | reverse complement strand
GTTAAAAATGCGGAAAGTCAATGGAATATGAAATATCTTGCCTTTGATAAGCGCTTAAGAGAAATTGAAGAGGAATTATCTTTACCGCCGTATGCTAGACTTTCTGATGTCATTCAATGGAGCGAGAAATTGATTGCTTATGAACGAAAAATTGAACTTATGCGAGAGGCGACCGTGACTTTATCACGTGAAGCATGGGGGAGATTAGAGAAAAACATATACGATTATCAAAGGAAAGATGATAGAGCCATAAGAATCATGTCAGATTTTGTAAGTTTCTTAGTGAGTTTAGATAAAAGATACAGTCAGCGTTTGGAAGTCTTTTTAAATTTCTTAGATAACTGTGTCCGTTATGTGAGAGGCTATACGGAAGATTTAGAAAAACACGGTCTTCCGATAAATATCACGCTACAGAAAGCTAGGCAGTTAGGTTCTATGCATTGGATAAATGGAAAATCATATCAATCAAAATTGGCTGTTTAAATAGTCAATTGTAAATCAATGAAATAAAAAAATATTATAAAATGGAGGGATACTTAATGTTAGATGGCTACTCAGTGATGGAGTGGGTGACTTTTGGCGGTGTTTTCATCATCATCTTCCTACTTATAGGAGCAATTGTTCACTTTGTGGGAAACCACGCTATTCTACGGCAACAAATTCAATACTTATCGAAAGAGAATGAGAGATTGTCTCAATTATTGTCGAAAGAGAACGAGAGATTATCTCAAAAAATTTCTAGTGAAAGAAAAGCACTCTCTAAAGAGAATGATTCTATAATAAAAGGTATTGAATATATTGTTGAAGAACTTTTAAAAGGCTAGAGGGGAGATAAAAATTATAGAGCTATCAGGACAAGAACAATCTTGTCCTTCTTTTTTTGTATCGTAAGGGGGAAACTATGGAAGAACGTTTTACAGATTTGTGTACAGCACATAAACTGGCAAAACTCTTTGAATATGAGTTAAAAACAGTACAAAACTATATCAGTCGGATGAGAAGAGACCCAGAATATGGCAAATATGTAGTAGGTCCAAGAGGGCATACCATGGTAAGCTATGCAGGATTTTA
>NZ_WIVG01000101.1 GCF_016758115.1 Lactococcus garvieae | reverse complement strand
TCAAGTTAAGTGCAACACCTCTTCAAAAAAGATTTCATAAGGTGTTTTCCAGCCCAAGACCTTTTTTGGTCTTAGATTAAGTTTTTCAATATATTTATCAATGGTTTCAGAAGGTACCTCATCCATTGAGTAAGTTTTGGGCAAATATTCTCTAATCAATCCATTTGTATTTTCGTTAGTTCCTCTCTGCCAAGGTGCATGAGGATCTGTAAAATAAAACGGGATGTGGAGTTGCTCTGTTATTTCTGGATGCTTAGAAAACTCCTTACCCCTGTCTGGAGTAACTGTCTTCACTTTAGTCTTTTCTATCGTTTGAAAAAGTTCAATCATTTTATCTTTGACAAGTTCTGATAATTTTTTATCAATTTTTCCTGCAAGGAGATAACGAGACTTTCTATCTGTGAGCGTAACCAAGCATGAACCACCAGTCTTTCCAGCTACAGTATCGGCTTCCCAATGTCCAATCTCCAGACGTTGATTGGCACTTTCTGGACGTTCATGAATGGTATGGGAGATAGGGATTTTCCCTCTCTTTTCTTGATGTCCTTTCGTGTGCCTAGTTTTCCCTTTATGACGCAGTGAACGAATTAACCCACGATTACCATGACTTAATTTTTCAAGCTCAAATAGGCCATTATAGATTGCCCTATAGATGGTTGTATAACTGACCTGTACTTCCGAATCTTCATGCTTTAATCGTGCAGAGATTTGTTCAGGAGACCATTGTAAATCAACGAATAAGTGTCTCACTTTCTCCCAATATTGACGATTGGTGAAGATTGCTTTTCTTCCACAATGACTTTTTCTGCTCTGGTATTTGCTTTGGGCAACCGTTGGAGAGTAGTCCTGATTAACACTATTTCTTTTAAGCTCCCTTGAAATTGTGGAGGCACTCCGATTTAAGCGTCTAGCGATTTCACGCACAGAAACCTTTTGTGATGACCACAAAAATATACTTTCTCGTTCAAATATTGTAAGATGAGTATAGGGACTATTCATATTTCCTCCAGCTTAATAATGTTCTCGACAAACTTATTATACTGGATTTATGAATAGTCTTTTTTCTGTTGCACTTAAATTATAAATTCAAG
>NZ_WIVG01000100.1 GCF_016758115.1 Lactococcus garvieae | reverse complement strand
TGAACAGCTCCTGTTAAAATGGACAAGAAATAAAAAAATATTTCTAACCATTTAACAGGAGCTTTTCTCATGCGTAAAAATCAAAAATACACAGGCGACTTCAAAGTGAAAGTCGCACAAGCTTATCTCTTCGAACATCTTGGGAGCTATCAAACGGTCGCGAATCACTTTGGAGTCGCCAACCTTACTCAGGTTCAAAATTGGGTCAAACTCTACGAGAAAGACCCTCAACTGCTCTACCAAGACAATCGGGGGAGAAAAGCCAAAATAAAGCTTGAAGCGCTGTCTCTGGAAGAACAAGTCAAGTTCCTTAAAATGGAGGTTGAACTCCTAAAAAAGCTACACAGCCTCTTGGAAAAGTGAGTACAAGGGCCAAATATCAAATCATTGATGAGTGTAAAAACTCCTATCCCATTGGTACGCTCTGTGCATATCTCAAAGTTTCAAAGAGTGGCTATTATGGCTGGATTAAGAAAGGAAAACCAAGTGTCCATGCTTGGAATACTTATCTGGCTGAAAAGATACAGATTATCTTCGACTCCTCACACAAAGGCTATCGTTATATCTGGATGCAACTCCAAAGAATTTATGACCTCTATGTGAATCCTAAAACTGTACTGCGCTATATGCAGCTTTTAGGCTTAAAATCTCCCATCCGAAAGAAGCGTTTCACCTCATGCACGAGACGAGAACTCAACGAAAAAGCGAGAAAAGTTTCCCCAAACCTTCTCGCTCGTGATTTTGTCGCCACCAGACCTCACCAAAAGTTAGTGACTGACGTTTCATATGTGTATCATAAGCAGGGCAGACTCTTCTTGAGTGTCATTAAAGACCTGTATGATAATTCTATTTTAGCTTATAGCTTGTCGAAATTCAATGATAATCAACTCGTATTTGATAATTTAGACTTGGTATTCACTCAAGATTGGGATATCTCTCAACCTTGCCTTTTACATTCTGACCAAGGATTTCAGTACACGAACAAACAATACCACAAGAAACTTGAAGCTTTCAATGTCACGATTTCCCATTCTCGTAAGGGAAATTGTTATGATAATGCCTGTTGTGAGAATTTCTTTTCTCATCTCAAGAGTGAATCTCTTGAACTTTTTGTGCCTGAAGATGAACAAGGTTTGAGGCAACAAGTGGAGGCGTTTATTTTCTGGTACAACTATGACCGACCTCAAATCAAATTAAAAGGCATGACACCGATGGAATATCAGATGGCATACCTCATTGAACATTAATTTGTTTTTTTT
>NZ_WIVG01000010.1 GCF_016758115.1 Lactococcus garvieae | reverse complement strand
TGAAATGAGTGTTTGATGAGAAAAGGGTGGGTGGTTTGGCTTGGGGCTTGGCTTTAGACATGAAGAAAAGAAGCTCCGACTGGAGCTCCTTAACTTTATATGGTTAAATATTCTCTGCTTTTATTATCTCAAACCTTCTTATGCTTTTTCGTGATTACTCGAGAAACAAGAGTGCCCAGCACACCCAGTAATAAACCTAGGATAAAGATAATCAGCCAGCGCCAATCAAATTCCTTTTTGATTGAATCAACTGCTTCTGTAAGATTCTTAATGCTAAATGGCTGCGCAAAGAAGTTAAATATTTGATTTTTGTCAGCAGCTTGGCTACGTGTATTTGACAGAACCTTACTGAAATTGTTATTGTAATCTTCACTCTTATTGAACGAACTATTTCCATCATTCAATAGATTGTCTGTGTTTTTCAGTAGTTTTTCTGCAGAAGTTTTTGTCTCCTGCGTTGTCGCGACCAGCCGGTTAAATTCGTCAGCATTGTCTTTAATCATATGGGCACTTTTAGCGGTTTCTTCTGCCCTTTGCGCCGTGCTTGTTGACAGTTCGGAAATGGTTTTGTAAAGGTCATCGCTGGCTGCTTTGTCTTGATAGAGCGCGACATCAGCAGAGTTATACTCTTGCCAAGATTTTAAGGCGAGTGTCTGCGCATCATTTTTCTTCCATGACTTATAATATCGGTCAATTGAGGCCAGCGTATTGTTATACCAGTTGAAGAGTTCGCTCATATTTTGTTCAAAATATTTCTCTGGTAACTGATTATCGTTCAAACTGTCTTTAGCTTTGCTTAAATCATCAATATTTCCATTTAGGGCAGTAATTGACTCAATCAAAGCTTTAATATTCTCTTGACCTGCTTCTTGATACGCCTTTACATCACTGTCACTTAGGCGTTTTTCCAGTTGAGACATGTCCATATTGCCATACAGGTTGTAAATAGATTTTGGTGATGCGTTTTTAAAGTCCTCCAATGTGTTCATTCTATTCACAGAAGAATTTGCTACCCCATAAATCCATGTGATAAGAGTAGCAGCCTTATCGATATTCCCCAAGAGTTCAGCAATCCTTCCAAACTTATTCCCGCCTAAATAATCAGAAATTTCATTCCTTGGATACAGTGTGTAATCCGCTGAGGTAGAGTTCTCCTTCGGATTTTTTTCACCCCAGCCAAATTCAATGTTTGCCTTTGTGCTCTGTGCAAGGGAAACGTCATAAACAATCGTAAAAGCTGCATCTTTTCCATCTTTTTTACCCTCTTCTGCCCCCTCTGTGCTTTTGTTATAAAGAACAAGAGTGTTATTTCCCCTATCAATAATCTCACCTTCTTCTGGTTTTATGCTTGATCCGTCCTTATTGTAGGTTACTTGAGCTCCTGTAATTTTAAGCGGTTTAAGCTCATATTGTTTCCCTGCAGGAACTGTGATGTTTAACGTTTGGTGGAAAGACTGTTCCCTTGTGTTGACTGTAGGGATATCGCGGAGGAATGATACTTGTCTTTGCGGCACCTTTTCACCAGATGCTTGTAACGCATTCCCGTAGCGTTCAATCAAGTTCAAGTCTTTTTTGTATTGAGAAACATCTGCCCCAGAAGCTTCCATAGCCTCAAACAAAGCCTTATAGTTTGAAATTTCCCAAGGTATTTCTCCCAGTAATTTTTTCAGATTTGATAGGTAAGCTGTGTCATTAAGATTATCCTCGTGATTAAATGATGTTATCTTTTGAGCCAAGGCTTTCCTTGCTAGCTTTTCTGCCTTTTTAGGATCTCGTAGAACATCTTCCACCTTATTAAAGTCCTCAAACTTTAAGTCTTTTTGAGCAAAAAATTGCTCGTAGAGTCTAGCTTCTAACTTGAATAAGTCATCGCGATTATCATTAAGGGCCCCAAGCTGTGTGTCCAAACTTTTCCGCAATTCTTTGATATTTTCATTGTAATCCGTCACTTGATGCTGGAGATTGGCAAAGAGACCAGATGTCTTACCGTTACCCTCATCTTTATAAAAAGGAGATAAGTTATTGAGTGTATCAAGGTAGAGACCATCAAACTGTTTAAAATAAGCTTTTTGATCTTCTTCTGCTTGATTGATAATGGCTTGATTACCATTTTTCAGATTGACATCTGTAATTTCTTTTTGAGTATCAAAATACTGCTTTAAGCGAGGCAACTGGTTGTTAAATGTTTTGCTTGTTGAGTCTAGCATGCCTTGTGTCGACTTGCTAAAACTATTTTGCGAAGCAATCCACGCGCTATTTGCTGACTTTAAACTTTCAGCTGCGGTTACAACAGAGGAATAGTTTTGATTGGTTGTCTGAAATGGACCATAAACTTGATTAGAAAGGGCAGTCAATACCTTCCCATGATTTGCAATGACGGCATTCATGTTATTCTGAGCTTCTAAGATATTTCCTGCAACTGAAGCATAGTACATCTTGACAATACTTTGATTGAAATCACGCAAAATGGTCATAATCTTATCATCAAGTAAATTCTGGGACAACTCTGACTGGTTGTTTTGAAGTTTATAATTGACCTGAGACTGTATCGGGTTGATATCCTGTAAGGTCAAGATATCATGAGAGAAGTTTTGCGGAATATAAATCACCGCATCTACTGCCTTATCCTTGTAAGCCCGGTCTGCGACAGAACGTGAAACAACTTGCCAATTGTACTTCGTATCTCCGGATACTAAATTAACAAAGTCTCTCCCAAAATTATAGACTTTCTTGTTAAAACTCGACTCCTTATCTTCATTGACCAAAGCAATCGTTGGTTTTGAAACGGTTTTCTGTGTCTTTTTATTAAAGCTCAAATAAGCAAAGACAGCTATAAGAGCAAGCACGGCAACCGTCAATAAGCCAATAGAGAGCCATTGTTTTTTCTTCACATTTTTTACAAATTTTTTCTCCATAATACTTCCTTTATTTTTCTACTCTTTACTACTGACGATTTCTTTAAATCATCACTAGTAATTAGTAGAGTTTATTCTACTAATTTATTTTCTTCAAGAAATTGACTGACATCTTCACGAAGGGATGTGTAATTATTTTTTTCTTGATATTCCTTTGCAGTTCTGCTCTTTCCATTTAAGGCAGACACAAGCTCTTAAGATTCAGAGGGATTATAGATTAGTTCTATGATTAGCTATCCCTTTCTTTTTAAGGATGTTTGCGTTATGCATCATAATTTATCCATTTACATAAAACATGTCCAAATTATGAGGTTACTCCCTTTTTAAGTTTCGCTCCTTCTCTATCCAACCATTTATTATACAATGTCCTGAAACGCTCCTCTTCTTCATCTTTGTAGCCTTCAAAAACGACTTCATCTATATCATCGTCATTGAAATAGTACACTTGCTTAGGATCTAAGCCGTTGGGATATAAAGCCCCCGTATAATCAAAAATAACTTGTTCCCCATTTTGCTCAACAACAGGTCCACGATTTAGAATCATAATTTTTTGATTTCCGTCTGATAGATAAACAATACTTCCAATCGCTAACATAACCTTTCTCCTATTCTTTTATTTGATATTTATTTGTTCTTATATTTAGAAAACTTCCAAATCTGTTAAAGAGCAGGGAATAGATTGGAAAGACTCCAAACATGAACAACTGTGAATAACTTGAACTGGAAATGCTGATAGTCAATAGAATAATTATGAATATAGGAAGTCCTATAAAAATAGAAAAACTTCTTTTTTTCGATGTGAGTTCTTCTTTGTCTACCGGTACGAGCGTCTTGTAGGGCTCTGTGAGGTTAATTTTTGTTTTACGACTATAAAGAAGACCGAAAATAACAGCTGCACCACAAAAAATCAGCAAAACTACCATTTCCCAGTTTTGTGCAATTCTTTGATCATATGTCAAATCCCAAATATTAAGGGACTTAGGAAAAAGCCCAATATTTACAAGATACAGAATGTATATTACCAGAACGCTCCATACGGAATTTTGTTTTAGATAGAAAGGCAAAGGCTTTATGTTATACTGATTTTCTTTTCCAGTCACTTCATAAATCTTCCAAGATTTATTTACATCAGGAAAAAATCCAGGAAAATAGTTTCTTATATCTTTGGGATTTGAGAAATCTATGATATAAGATTTCCCCTGAAGTTTAATCAAAAAATACCTGACATTAATATATTTGACATCTTCTATCATGTATTTATCGTAATTTTTAGTTACCATCCGAAACAGCCTTTCAAAGATTTCACGGGATTACTAAATGCTTTGCCAACATTTGTAACAGCATCTTTAACCTTATTTCCAGCTTCATTTAACATATCGCCCGCTCCGTTGACAATATCTCTAACTGGTTTCACATTATCATATAATGCTTTAACTGCTATGCCAGCCACAGCACCAGCAACAATTGCTCCTGCTACAGGCAAAGCAACTGCAACCACTGTAGTCAATGCCGCGCCTCCAGCAAGCATACCAGAGCTTACAGCAGCTCCTGCAACGGCTGTACCAATAGAAGCTCCTAAACTACCAGCCCAATAACTAGCAGCGGTAGCAACCCCACTGTAGGCAATTGCCCTGCCTTTATTATGGTATTTCACATTATACTCATTGTAATTTTCAACTGCTCCTAGCATAACAAGGCCTCTGCCTCCCCACTTTGCAAATGCGCCTATCCCATCGCTTACTGGATTAGAAATACCTTTTAGTTTACCACTGAGCCATCTTCTTGGAGTAAAACTGTCTTTCACAAATTTTCCGTTTTTTCTAGGTTGCAGTTTAGCTCCCCAAGATTTACCAATATTTTTTCTTTCTTCTATTGTTTTATTTGTAATTGATTCAAAAAATTTACTCAGGGATTCATTGAACCACTCTTTTTTATCTGAAACTTTAGATAAAATTTCCTCGCCTGATGCCTTAAAAAACGCCATATTTTTTTCATTAAAAATCAATTGGCCCAGCTCATCAAACTGCGCAGCTCCTAACACTGAGACAATCGACAGAATCGCCTTAAATTCGTTGGCACTACTCTTAAATAACGCTCCCACGTTATCATTAAACTCACGCAGTTTCTCAAGCTTTTTTTCAACTTTCCGAATATCATGGTTGACGGTACTCATATAAGAGGACAATTGTCCTTTTAGATGAACATAGCTTGTGTTCAAATCGCTATTTTCGGGATGAACTGAAGCGAGCTGTTTATAAGAATTAATTTGTGAAGTTATGGAGGATTGTTGAGCTTTTAAAGCTTGAAGCTGCATATTTAGCTTGTCTTCATCTAAAACTTCATTGCCCACTGCCGAATCATAACCTTTATATTTTTGGACTTCTGTTTTTAATTTTTCTACTGCCTTTGAAGCTTTTGAAATCGTCGGAAGCACCAGCTGTGAAAACATTCCCTTACCAGCGGTATAGGCTGCCCCAGATAATGCGTTTGTGTCTAAGGCTGATGTCAAATGTTGGCTGGCTTGATTGAGGTTATCAATTATTACTTCCGCAGTTCCAATGTTTCCGTCTAAGGCAGCTATAAGTCCCTGCGATTCAGATGGATTATAGATTAGTCCCATGATAAACTGTCCCTCTCTTTTTGCAATTTTTCTCGTTCTGCTTCAAGTTTGAGTCTCTCTTTTTTATACTCAGCTTTTAATGCCTCTTGTTGCTGAAAAATAAGTTCCGAGATATATTTTTGCTTTTGCTGAGTTTCACTGTAAGCATCTTGCCTATGACTTCTCCTATTGATGTCGTCGTCAATGGCTTGAAGTTGCTTAAAACTGCTCATCATGATGGTCGAAAAATTTTCCAATGCCTGTTGTGCTTTTTGCTCTTCTAGACACAGTTCATCACTTTTACTTTCTATGGATGCGATTTTCCAATCATATTCTAAACGCTTGTCTGCTTTTTTATCCTTCGCCATCGATTAAAAGCCCCAGCTCATGTCGGTTAAAGCAACTGCATCTTGCTTATCTCTTTCTTCAATGACCGCAGCCAGCTTAGGGAACTTATCAGCTTGTGTTTTAATACTTGACTGAAGCTTTGTTAGGTCCTCAATGATACTATTAGAAACCTCTGCTGCCCTTTTCATACCTGCAATGTTGCTTTCCCCAAGCTCAAACTTTGTATTTGAAGCCTGTCCACTGGTGTTAAACATCGAAACGGCATCTGAAGCTGCACTTATATCTGATTTTATTGCTCCCATTACCCTTATCCTTTCTTTGATTTACTTTTTAAACTTATAAAAGGGATCTCTTTTTAAGAGTTCTTTTTCATCCTCCACCTTAGGCGGTTCTGAAACAACTGGCTTCTCTTCCTTTTTTTCTTGGGGAATTGCCGTAGCCTTAGGAGAGCTTCCCATTTTCTTAATTGCCTTTTCCATCCCAGCTATCATGTCAGACAAAAACTTATCGTCTTTTTCATCCCGATAGCCTTCGTAGACAATCTTCGTTATGTCAGATTCCGCAAGCGTGATAATCGCATCTGCTTGTCTTGCAGAGCCCCCTTGTGGATGAGGTGCAACTTGATAGCGTAAAATTGTCTCCCCCGAGCTGTCCTTTCCAACTGCTCTTGCCACAATCACATAAAGTGTGTCTGCTAAAGCATCCATATGGTCAATCTCAACAACTGATCCCAGACCTAAAAACTGGAGTTTCTTTGCATTTTCAGACATTTTAAGCCTCCTCACTTTCTACAGGAACGACAATGTTAAAGAATTCTTCATCTTTCACTGCATGCAAAACATTTTTATTGACAACTTCTTTCTTCACTTCCAGAGGAAGATTTTCAATCAGATGCTGACTGTTTAAGTCACCGCCAAAGAGAATCTGATAAGCATTTTCACGCACAGCCGTTGTAGGCATGTTGAAACTATTCCCTACACGAGTGAAGTAATCCATCACAATCAATTGCTTGTTAGGATTATTTTGAGTGAGCAAGGAAACCAGCTGTCCTTGTTGAATGTTGAGTTGCGTCACAAGGTCTGCAAGTCCATTCATGATTAATACACGTGCTGTCGTTGTTTCTTCTTCTAGCCAAGCCTTCAATGCCTTTTGAAGATCCATATTTTGTGTGATGATTGCTTCTTTCGAGATATATGCAGTAGATTGAGAAGCATAGTGTTCCAAGTTCTTGCTGGCATCGATTAAGACAAGCTCTGCCTCGCCAGCAGCTTCAAATATCTGTTCCATCAAGAAAGGCATCAGTAGTTTAAACTGCTTTGCAGATGCAGGGAAAATTCCCAAACTCTTGGCTTCAAAGAATTTGAAGAATTCTGGCTGAGCGCTTAATTTATTAAGTCCTAGAGGCATCACGTGTTCCTCACGGCTAATCAATGATTTATAGATTTCTGGTGTTAATTCATCAGGAACCATTGGAATTTCATCTGGTAAAGCCCCTTTCCACTCCTCTTTCATTGCTACAATTTCTCGGTCAAGTGCCGCAAGCGCATCAACTTCATTCTCCTCCCTTGTAGGTAGGAATATTTGAAGGGCCAAAGGTTGCTCCAGTTTGATTTGTGCACGTCCTGGAAGTTCCACCTGTTCTAATTTCTCACGACCGAATAGATTGCTGAGATCTCCATCTTCATTTAAGAAGAGCGCCATTTTTGTCTGAATATTGGCCATCATATTCATGCGGATAGCATTATAACGGCCTGCAGTGAGTACCAAATAAATTCCTACTGCAGCACCTTCACGCAAAACTTTCAGTAAAAGATTGTCAATCGTATCTTTACGATTATCATTTGGACTTAAACCATCATAAGAATCTAAAATATTCACAATGATTGGCAATTCGTGTTGCGTTTTACTTTGATACTGTTTAAGATTCGCAACGCCCACTTTTTTGAATAAAGCCTTACGTTCTGCCAGATTTTGTTCCAAGCGCTGAAGCATTTTTTGGAGTTTTTCATTTTCTTCCAAGGTCACGATATCTGCCACATGAGGAAGCTCTTTCAGCGGCAATAAGCCATTGGTTCCAAAGTCAAATAGGTTGAATTGGACCTGCTCTGGTGTATTCTGACGGGCCAAGTTCATAACAAGCGTTTGAAGGGCTGTGGATTTCCCAAAACCAGGGCTTGCAAAAAGCACTGTGTGAGAGCTTTCTTCCAAATCATAATGGTAAACTTCTTGGCTTTGTAAGCTTGGAATATCAAGTACACCGAAAGGAATAGATAGGTTATGCTTTTCTTCCCTTTTCACTGGCTCTGTTACAATTGCTCCAGCTAGATTTGGTAGCCAAGGTTTATCTGGTTTTGTATAGCTTGATTCTTCAAAGGTCTTCACAATTTCTTGTATCGTCGCCTGTAACTGCGTAGGAAGCTCTTCTTTATCATGATTTTGATCAATCACTTCCTCACGCGGGTCATAGAAAAGTTCCCACTGCCCAGCAGCATTGATATGGAAGATACGCTCATCTTTTGTTTCCTCCT
Source organism: Lactococcus garvieae (assembly GCF_016758115.1). Taxonomy (GTDB): domain Bacteria; phylum Bacillota; class Bacilli; order Lactobacillales; family Streptococcaceae; genus Lactococcus; species Lactococcus muris. The sequence continues at coordinate 47,168 of NZ_WIVG01000010.1, read as the reverse complement.
GTGTAGCGTGTGGATTGTATTCTACTCCTCCGTAACCAGATTGGAACAACTCATAAACTTCACTCTCACCTACACGAAGATAACCACGTCCTGCGTTAGTAATGTGTGCAGCATCCCCTGTCTTAATCAAAGCTCTCGAGTTAGCCTCATCCGACATCTTCAAAGCAACTTTAGACTTAGAGTTGGCATCAATCTGATCATTGACCACACCATCTGGCTTTTGAGTTGCTAATATCAGATGCACCCCAAGGGAACGTCCGATACGTGCTACTGATGTTAACTCATCCAAGAACTCTGGCACATTTTCTTTGAGTTCCGCAAATTCGTCTGAAACCAGCATGAGGTGAGGCAAAGGTTTTTCTGGATACTTCACTCCCTCACGTGGGTTCAAACGCTCACGATAAAGCTTCGTATAGCCTGCAATATTTTGAACCCCGTATTCTCTAAATTCACGTTGACGTTTTTTGAGCTCTGCATTAATGGAAGCCAAAGCTCTCGCAGTGCCAGCACCATCCAGATTGGTAATTGAACCCATGAAATGTGGAAGATTAACCAAGGTATCCGCAATTCCTCCACCTTTCCAGTCGATGATAAGCATACCTATGTCTTCTGGAGAAAAATTAATGGCTAACCCCATCAAGTAAGTCGTCAGAAATTCAGACTTACCAGAACCAGAAGTTCCCCCTACGATAGCATGGGGACCGTGTACTTGTTCGTGCAAATCCCAAAAGGCAAATTCTTTCTTTCCTTTCCATCCAATCATAGAGGCAATAGACTTACTTGGTTCTGCTTGACCCCAGCGGCTCGCAATATCCAAGTCTTCGACTGTTTCGACCAAATATTGTTCCAACAAGCTAAGGCGCTCAGGAATCGCATTTTTCTCCACTTCCATGTGCTCTAAACTGGACATTTGACGAAGAATAACTTCAAAGTTTTCTTGCCTTTCAAGCGCTGGATAAGGATGATATACCTTGTCCATATGATGACCATTATCTTGAATAAGTACACCAGCCTGCTGGTTCTTCACTTCTACAAGAGCAGTGATTGTTTCAGGTAAGAGTTTCTTGTCCTCTTTACACCAGATCACAGTCACACCCAGATCAGACATATCTTCAGCTAAAAACTCATTGAGTCCATGCCCCGCCAGATAAGAATCATCAAAAATTGTAAAGACAAAATGAGGAAGGAAGGTTGGTTTCTCACGTCCTGCTGCATTCAGCTCTTGCTGCCGCGAACTAATGATTTGGTAAAAGCTAGAAAGCACCATGTCACGAGATTTGGCATTATGCACTATTCCTCGCGTATTAATACCTTGTACTTTAAAGTGGGGAAGAAAACGCCATTTGTGCCAATCTTTTCTATAGGATTTTTCAGGTACTAAAGCGATAAAGTTAAGGTCACGGTAAGAATGAAAAAATGCCAGCTGCAAGTAAAGATTGGAAACTGTGTCTTTTAATAGCTCATAATTTCCGATTAGTCCAAGAGTTTGATGTCTTAAATCCAGCGTCACTGGTGTATCTTCTTGTTTGGTGTATTTTCCTACCAATCCTTTAACATGGCTGGCCCACTCGCCCTCATCACGCGGTGTATAGTCTGTTTCCACCTTCAAGCCAGAAGGCTGTGTCCCTGTTCCTAAGGAAACTTGCAAAAAGTCCTTGTTATTAGCCATGCGTTCATAAAGACGTGAATCATATTTTTCAATCTTCTCAAGCAATCTCTGTGGAGAAGGTTGTTGATAATGCAGTACTTTATTCTCTTGACGGTGCGCTTGGTTCAGCTTAGAAGTTGTCTTTGCTAAATAAATCTGATAGTCTTCTTCCCGTTGTCTTTCACGCTCTAGACGGTCCTTTTTCTCAGTGCGGTATTGCGTGACTGTAAAAACAACAGTCATTGCACTGACAAGCGCAGTCGCCATCATCATAAGCGCGTTACGTCCTGCTAAAAGTGTTGTCAAACCTCCTGCCACAAGCATTCCTATAGGAGGTAAAATAGCTTTGAGTAACCCACCTTTAGGTGCTTGTTCCTTGTCTCCTATCTTTTCAAACTTAAAGCTTTCTTCCGGAATTTCTAGATTCAAGCGCGGAGAACGCCGATATTCGGGGAAATCTTGAGGCTTTTCCAGCTTACGCTGCTGCTCCAAGAAAAACTCAGGATTGAAAATCACCTCTTGTGAAAAAGCCGTCACTTTCCATTGCTCAGCACGTCGCTCTATCATCAGTTCAGGCGTAAGGAGAGTGTCTCCAATCTTGAATAATACGCTCGTACTATGGTTCAGCTTCTCATCGTTATAATAAACAAAGTCCCCTAAGGGTTTTATGAGTGCCAAAGGTTGCGCCTCATCCTCATTGTCAATAATAATGAGAGAATCATCCTGCGTCTGAATAGCACACGGAGTTGTTTGATTATGGATAACAAACTCATGATTATCTAAAACCAAAAAGTGTGTCTGCAGCTCCTCTGCCAACAAGACAAACAGAGGAACACCCTCAACATTGTGCCTCCCTTTAGAAAGCTTTTCACCGTTAACAAGAAGTTGATCGTTAACAACACCAAACAACAAATGCGCGTAAGAAGCAGTCATTTGCGATTCAGTTAATGTCACTTTCTCCAACTTGTCTTTTAATATGAAAATAATATAGAGAATTTCCTCGGGATGACGTGCATCGTAGAGAAAATTCTGATTTTCTTTTTGTGAATGTTCTAATTCAAATAATTCTTTCATACTGTTTATTTTCCTAAGCTTTTACTTAACTCTTGTATTGCTTTATTGTATTCTTCAAGTTTCTTCTGCTTCTCGTCACCATTCATTGTGCTGTTTAATTTTGTCACTTGATAAAGATCAGTGTAGGCAAGCAAAGTCAACTGGTCATCGCCAATATTCTTTGCTAAATTCAGAGATTTTTCAAATTCTCCCCGTCCTTGATAAATCCAATAATTCAACGTATTGTCATCTGTTGTAGAGGAAATATTGTTTAAAATTGCCGCTTTTTGAGTTTGACTCAAATCTGCCAAATGAATGGAAGAAGAGGCCATGACAAAACGCGCTTCTTTAGGAAGCTGTTCAGGTTGATAAGCCTTTAAATCTTCCAAGGTTTTATCGTAATGATTCGTGATAAAATCTGATTGTGCAGCCATAATTGCTTTCTGCTTAGGTATGGTTACATTTTGATCCATAAAGGTCAAAGCTCCCATAATAATTGCAGCGATCAAGGCGGCAGAACCTGCATATTTGAAGAAACTGTAGCGCCCCTTGGACACCTTAATGGTAGATGCTTCTTCCTTTTGTCTTTCGCGAGAAAATTTCTCTTCTAATAAAGCATCAACTTCTTCAAAATTGCTACAAGCCACTAGAGACTGACTAAACTTGTCCCTGAGGCTGGCTTCTCCTCCTACAAGATTTTCATAAGAGATTTTAGAATTCAAAATTAATAAAATAAGGGCCTTATATTGTGAAAGAAACAGTGCACTGTCTGTTTCCATAGGTACAACTCCTTCCTTCATCCCAACATGAACAAAAGAGAGTTTTCCATCTGTCAAAAAGATATTTTCTGGATGAACAAAGGGTATTCTGTATCCTGATTTTTGCGCAATCAAATTTTTTAATTTTAGAGCCAGTTCCAGACGCTCTATCTCTGACTTTGCTTGTGCCTTAAGAGAAGACAAACTTTTAGCATTACGTGTCAGCTTGTAGGAAATTTGAAAAGCATATTCCTCATCTGCAGATGCAGTCAGATCAGTTTTATTCTTGATAAATTTCAATTCTTGCTGGTTAACCTGCGTTCCTGTTAAAAAAACAATAAAACGATTTTCTTCCCTCTTAACCGTTAATGTATCCTGTCCATCAAATAATTTCATTTTCTTCTCCTACAACGAGCTGTAATATATCTCCATTTCCCAAACCCAGCTCTTTTAACGTTAATCCACTTTCAAGAGCTATTGACTTTCCTTTAACAACAAAACTCCATTTTTCTGGTAAGCTTTGTCCTTTTGCTTCAAAGGCTTGACTCAACAATTCAATCAGGCGCTCTGAAGTAACTATTGACGGGACAGCTAAGTCAACTTGCTTTCCCATCCATTCTAAACTGATTTCAATATGATCTTTCATCGCTTCCTCTTTCGTCTTGCAAAACGTCTTGCCGCAAATCCTGTCAAAACCATTAAAGGTATCGCCAAAATCAGTAATACAAGTATTCCCTTCGTTTTAACTTCTGTACCTGAGGATGTCGAAGCAACGTTTGCCTGTTTATAGTCTTTAAATAATTCTGTCCTTACATTTTGAACATTTGTCTTATACAACTTATTCTGACTGTTTTTATTAAAATCTATAGCTTGAACATGCTTGAGAGTTTCCGCTTCTTGCTTTTCTTTCTCTTCTTCCTTTTCATACAGGGATGTCGAAAATAGCTGAGAACGAATCCCAAACTCCGAAACACTTGCGCCTCCTCCAGATTGGTTAGTAATCATCTCAGACTGAAGCTGTAAACTTCCATCACTGTCTCCCAGTACAGAGGCAGATGAACACGCCAAGAAAAATAGGACGCCAAAAAACCATAAAAATTTATGCTTTTTCATTTATTCTCCATAAAAAACAAAATAAGCACCACAAGGGTGCTCACTTTTAAAATCCAAAACTTTGAGCATCTTGTGCATCACGTTCTGCGACTGTGTCCGCATATTTGTTGAGTTGTTGATTAATANTGCGACTGTGTCCGCATATTTGTTGAGTTGTTGATTAATACTTTCTAGCAATTCTTCAAACTTTTGAACATTTTGATAGAGTTGGTTGTACTGTTCCAAGTAAGCTTGGAAGGCTTGACCTTTCCACTCTTCTGCGATTGTGTTGTTCATCGAATTTACACGTTGAATCGCTTGTTCGATTTCTTCCTTAGATTGGATATAAACTTGCGCTTGTTGCTTCAGTTCTTCAGGTGTAACACTAATTGTTGCCATTTTCATTCTCCTTTAAAATAATATAATATATGTAATTAAAAAATTATTACCTTACTTTATTGGGGCATGATGTATCTGCTTTATATGAAAGCAGATGAACAAAAATGAGAAAGTGTATCGTTTTCTCACAATATTATTTTACCATTCTCTTTTATAAATTGTCAAAGAAAAACGGGAGTCATTTTCGCTATAAACCTTAGCTACGACCTGCGTAAGAACAGTTTTTATATCAAAGAAAACCGGATGATAATCAACAGAATACCTAGAAAACATGTGATAAACTTCACTTTCAGACCTGAACACGCGCATCTAGAATAGCTGTAATTTAGTCACTCCACTTTACATTGCGTAAAAGAAAAAGTGGTGAAGATAGCTTTGAAATCACTCTATCTTCACCACTCGTCTCAGTATTGTTTTATTCTGCTCATTTTTCCAAATACTCCGGCAAAAATGTATTGGATAAAAAGCTCGTGTCATAGTCTCCGGCAATAACATTATCATCTGAAATTAATTCCAGTTGGAAGTCAATATTGGTTGTTAAACCTTCCACATCAAATTCCATCAATGCACGCTGCATTTTCATCAAGGCTTCAAAACGATTTTCGCCATGAACGATAACTTTTGCAATCATTGAATCATAATAAGGTGGGATGGTGTAGCCTGTATACATGGCTGAATCCACACGTAAACCTACACCGCCACTTGGTAAAAACAGATTCGTAATTTTACCCGGACTTGGTGCAAAGTTAAATTTAGGATTTTCTGCATTGATACGGCACTCAATAGCATGTCCTTTAAACTCTACATCTTCTTGTTTCACAGACAGTTCTTGACCATCTGCAATTCGGATCTGTTCCTTAACAATATCCACACCTGAGACAAACTCGGTTACAGGATGTTCAACTTGCACACGTGTATTCATTTCCATGAAGAAGAAATCACCTGAAGTTTCGTCCAAGAGGAACTCAATGGTTCCTGCGTTTTCATAGTTCACATGTGCTGCTGCTTTAACAGCAGCTTGGCAGATGCGCTCTCGTAAAGTATGTCCAATCGCGACAGACGGACTTTCCTCCAGAACCTTCTGGTTATTCCGTTGGAGGGAACAATCACGCTCCCCCAAGTGAATAACATTGCCATGTTGGTCTGCTAAGATTTGAACCTCAATATGACGTGCAGGGAAAATCATTCGTTCAATAAACATTGCACCATTGCCAAAGGCTGCTTTGGCTTCAGCAGTAGCTGCTTCAAAAGCGGGGACGAGTTCTTCAGCATTACTGACCTTACGGATACCTTTTCCGCCACCACCGGCTGATGCTTTCAGCATGACAGGATAGCCGATTTTATTCGCTAAAGTTAGTGCTTCTTCACTCGTATACACTTCACCTTCAGAACCCGGCGTTACAGGAACACCTGCTTTGACCATTTCTGCACGTGCGTTAATTTTATCTCCCATCATATCCATGACCTGGGCAGAAGGACCGATAAATTTGATATTCATTTCCTCACAAAGACGTGCAAACTTTGAGTTTTCACTCAAAAAACCAAACCCTGGATGAATGGCTTGGGCTCCCGTAGCAACAGCGGCTTCTAGGATATTATTCATATTCAGATAAGACTCTGTTGCGCGAGCTGGACCGATACAAATGGCTTCATCTGCCAGCGCAACATGTAGTGCATCACGATCTGCTTCTGAGTATACGGCAACAGTAGCAACACCGAGTTCTCGTGCTGCACGAATAATACGTACAGCAATCTCACCACGATTAGCGATTAAAATTTTATTAAACATAGTTTGATAACTTCTATCAGGCTCTTATTCCAAAGGTTCTCCTCAGCAAAAAAGTAAAATCAAGACAGTCTCTCTGTCTTTTTGACCTATGGTGTATAAAACCAACTTGGATGGATTTAAGCAAAAACTTTGAAACTTCAAAGTACACTTACTTTTAAAAGTTGCCACAGGCTAACTGTGGCATTGATTGTATTTTTTATTTGCCTAAAGCAAAAGTTAAAGTGCCTTTTGCAGCCAATTTACCGTCAATCTTAGCCTCAGCTTCAACAACAGCAATCGGTCCACGACGTTTGATAAATTTAGCATGCAAGATCAGCTGATCTCCGGGCACAACCTGCTTTTTATACTTTACATTATCCATTCCAGCATAAAAAACAAGTTTTCCTTTGTTTTCAGGTTTTGAAAGTTCCAACACACCCGCAGCCTGTGCCAAGGCTTCCATAATCAATACACCCGGCATTACTGGATATTGTGGAAAATGCCCTTGGAAAAATTCTTCGTTAATCGTCACATTCTTGATGGCGGTGATTTCATCATCCGCGATATCAATCACACGATCCACTAAAAGAAAAGGATAACGGTGAGGCAATGCCTCCATAATTTTTGTGACGTCAATATTTACTTCTTTCATTTTTTACCGCTCCTTTATTTAATGCGTACTAATTCTTGACCGAATTCAACCACATCCTCGGCATTGACCATGATTTCAGTGATTACCCCATCTTTAGGTGCTGGAATTTCGTTCATGACTTTCATTGCTTCAATGATAAGTAAGGTTTGGCCTTTTTTGACTGTATCTCCAACAGTAACAAATTCAGGCTTGCCCGGTGCAGGTTGCAAGTAAGCTACACCAACCAAAGGACTTGTTACTGCTTCGCCTTCTGCTGTGGCGATTTCTTCCACACGCTGCTCTGTTTCTACCGCAAGTTCTGTGCGATTTTCGCTTACAGGTGCTAACGCGCTTGCTTTTGCTTCTGGAAGGACTGATTCAGCTGCTGCTGCAAGAACTTTATTTTCATTTTTTGAGAAAGACAGTTCCCCTTCTGCTGTGCGCCAAGAAAATTCACGCAAACTCGAACCGTCAAACTGTGTCATCAACTCTTTTACTTCATTAATATTCATTTTTATATCCCGCTCGCTTTCTTTTCCACAACCTAGGTTAAAGTGCACTTAGACTCTGAGAAAGAAAGCAGAGTGCTTATCTTTCTTTTAAACTAATCTGTGAATTTTTTAAAGGCCAATACAGCATTGTGTCCACCAAATCCAAAGTCTTGTGACAATGCGTAATTAATCTCAGCATCTTGGCCTTGACCAAGAACGACATTGATTGTCATGCCTTCGTCCACTTCTTTTGTTCCAGCATTCACTGGTGCAAACTGATTTAAAATAGCTTGTACTGTCGCTACTGCTTCGATAGCTCCTGTCGCTCCGAGAGCATGGCCATGTAAAGCCTTTGTCGATGAAACCAAAGCTTTATCCCCAATAACATTATGGATAGCTTTTGCTTCTGTTTCTTCATTGGCAGGTGTTGATGTCCCGTGTGCATTGACATAGTCCACATCAGCTCCAGAAATACCTGCTTCTTCTAAGGCAAGCTTTATCGCATTTTCAGCACCAACACCTGATGGTGTTGTCATATGATAGGCATCATTTGTGTTACCATAACCAACAATTTCGGCTAAGATATTTGCACCACGTGCTTGTGCATGTTCAAGATTTTCCAAAATCAAGACACCTGCACCTTCACCCATCACAAAGCCCGAACGGTCTTTGTCAAATGGACGGCAAGCAATTGAAGGATCCGCCTCCTTTGTCAAAGCAGTCAAGTTGGCAAAGCCAGCAATGCCAAGCTCACAAATCGCAGCTTCAGCACCACCAGCGATAATAGCATCCGCATAACCATGTTTAATCTCACGGAAAGCTGAACCAATAGAGTTTGCCCCTGCTGCGCACGCTGTAACTTCAGCACGCGATACACCACGCGCACCAGTACGCAAGGCAACATTACCTGTCGCCATGTTGGCAATTGCCAATGGCACATAAAGTGGTGTTACTTTACGTGGACCTTTAAGTAGCGCTTGTGAGTTCTTTTGTGTTTGCTCCAAGCCACCGATACCTGAGGCCATGATACAACCTAAGCGATCGTAATTTGTGTTCTCTGGAGTTATGCCTGACATTTCCATAGCTTCAAGAGCCGCATAGACAGCATAAAGTGAAAAAGTATCCATACGACGGGCATCTTTTTTCTCAAAATGCTTTTCAAATGGAAATTCTTTGACTTCAGCTGCCACACTAATACCTGTAGCTTCAGCATCAAAGCGCGTAATTGGACCGATACCTGTTTTACCGGACTTAAGGCTGTTCCAAAATTCTTCTGGTGTATTACCGATAGCACTGGTTACACCGTAACCTGTAATGACTACACGATTCATCTTTTTCTCCTTTGGAGTTTGTTACAAACTTCTTTTTAGACTAATCTGGTGTAAGGCTACATGGCCATGCCACCGTCAATAGACAATACTTGCCCTGTCATGTATTCTTGCTCTGCAAGGAATTTCACGACTGTAGCGACTTCTTCTGGTTGACCAAAACGCTTCATTGGGATTTGGCCCTTCATTGCATCCTTGACTTTATCTGAAAGAACTTCCGTCATATCTGAATCAATAAAGCCCGGTGCTACAGCATTGACGCGTACATTACGCCCAGCCACTTCACGCGCAATTGATTTTGTCAAACCAATCAATCCAGCTTTTGAAGCTGCATAGTTGGCTTGGCCCGCATTACCAATTAAGCCGACCACGGAAGTAATATTAATAATTGCGCCTTCTCTCGCACGTGTCATTGGCTTCAAAACAGCTTGTGTCATATTGAAAGCACCTGTGAGGTTTACTTTCAAAACGGCTTCAAAATCTTCTTCGCTCATTTTCAATGATAAACCATCACGAGTTATTCCCGCATTATTGACCAGAACATCAACTGAGCCTAAAGCATCAACTGCTTCTGCAACCATACGTTTGGCATCATCAGCTTGCGAAATATCGCCAGATACGCCGACCGCCTTAACACCAAAAGAAGTGAACTCTGACAAGAGGGATTCAGAAATAGCTGAACGTCCATTGATAATCACGTTCGCACCAGCTTGCGCAAACTGCAAGGCAATCGCCTTACCAATACCACGTGTTGAGCCCGTCACAAAGACATTTTTATTTTTAATTTCCATTATTTTTTCCTGTTCTTATGATTTTTAATTGCTCTCAAACCAAGTTCTACAGTGACAACTCTCACTTATTTCATAAGCTTAAGCTTCTTCTGCCATCAAAGCCTTGAATGAGGCAAGATCTTCAGCATTGGTAAAGCTGGCTTCCTTGTCTATTTTTTTAATAAAACCAGAAAGAACTTTACCAGGTCCAACTTCAATAAAGCGTTGTACGCCGAGTTCTTTCATTGTTTCAATAGACTCGTAGAAACGTACCGGCTCCATCACTTGACGCGTGAGGAGTACTTTTATCTCTGACTGCTGCATCACTTGTGCTGTCGTATTTGAGATAAGCGCCATGCTGAAGTTGTTAAAATGAACATGTTCAAGTGCTTGGGCTAACTTTTCGCTCGCGGGTTTTAAAAGGGCTGTATGGAAAGGACCAGATACTTTCAGCTCAATCATACGTTTCACACCAGCTTCTTTCAGAAGTTCCACAGCGTAATTAACAGCTTCGGCTTGACCACCAATAACGATCTGTGCAGGGGTGTTATAGTTGGCTGGACTTACAATCCCACGCTCTGATGCTTGTTCACAAATTTCTTCGATCAAAGCAGCTTCTGTATTCATCACAGCAACCATTTTACCTGATCCTGTTGGCGCAGCTTCAGTCATATATTGACCACGTTTTGCAACCAAAGCAACAGCTTCTGCAAAACCTAGCGCACCACTGGCTACTAATGCAGAGTACTCCCCTAGAGAAAGACCGGCCACAAGGTCTGGTTGAATGCCCTTCTCTGAAAGTAAGCGAAGGATCGCTACAGACGTTGTTAAAATGGCTGGTTGGGTATATTGTGTTTCGTTGAGTTTTGCTTCATCATTATCAATTAAGTCACGAAGGTCATAACCCAAGACTTGACTTGCCTGATCAAAAGTTTCTCTGACAATGTCAAATTCATCAAAAAGGTCCTTAGCCATTCCCAGCTTTTGAGCGCCTTGACCAGAAAAAAGAAATGCTGTTTTCATATTTTTTAATTTCACAAAATTTAATTTTTGTGACACTTCCTAATTTTCAAAATTTATCACAAGTGAAAAACGGGGCTTTCACCCCATTATTCCGTTTATTGTTGAGCTTCGACATATTTTACGAGATCAGCAACAGTTTTCATGTCTGCTTCTGTATCTACTTCAACATCAAACTCATCTTCAATATCATTAATAATTTGGAAAAGGTCAAGTGAGTCCGCATCGAGTTCTTCAAATGAAGTTTCGAGTGTTACTTCTTCTTTTTCTTTGCCGAGTTCATCAGCGATGATGTCTTGTACTTTTTCAAATACTGCCATTGTATTTCTCCTTAATGTGTAGAAAATATATATATTATAGCGTGATAAATCACTCGTATAACCAAATTTAAAACTTGTCTCTCTCGTTTAAAGATTGACAATAAGTGTGCCCCAAGTGAGACCGCCACCAAAACCAGTTTGGACAATTTTAGAATTTTTGTCCAAAGAAAGTTTACCATTTTTTACGGATTCTGACAAGAGAATAGGTATAGATGCTGCACTTGTGTTACCATAGTCCTGCATGTTCTGTAGGAATTTACTCCGTTCAGCACCTAGCTTCTTAGCCATTTTATCCAAAATTCGAGAGTTAGCCTGATGCAACAAAAAATAGTCAATATCTTCTGGCTTCAAGTTTGCTTTTTCTAAGGTTTCTTGGATATTTTGCGGAACATCACGAACCGCAAAATCAAAGATAGCACGCCCGTCCATTTTAATAAACTCTGCAACAGGTTTTGGGCCGGCTAAAAGGCCTGGACTGAGTTCTAAGTGATTAGAGGTAAGCGAATTTCCTCTTGATCCATCTGTGCGTAAATGTTCAGCGATAATCAAAGGTTTTGTTCCTGTGTTTTCCAAAAGAACTCCCCCTGCACCATCACCAAAAAGAACGGCCGTGGAACGGTCTGACCAGTCTAATGACTTAGACAAGACTTCTGCCCCAATAACCATACCACGTGTGTAGCCACCTGCAATCAGTTTCTCAGCAGTGGATAAAGCGAAAACAAATCCCGAACAAGCTGCTGTCAAATCATAAGCAAAAGCACGATGTGCACCAATTTTTGACTGAACCAATGCTGCCGTACTCGGCATACTGCCATCTGGAGATATCGTTGCCACAATGATAAAGTCAATTTGATCCGCTGACAAATCAGCTTGAAGGAGTAACTGTTCGCCAACTTTAGCAGCCAAATCACTGGTATTTTCGTCAACTGTAATGTGTCGCTGCTTAATACCCGTCCGTGAATAAATCCACTCGTCACTCGTGTCCATGATTTTTGCCAAATCATCATTTGACACAATATTTTCGGGCACATAGTGTGCCACTTGGGTAATTTTAGCGAAAGGCATTATTTCATATTCTCCAATGACTTGTGTAGTTCTTCAAGCTCACCTGCAAGTTTGTTCTCCGTTGTCCCATAAACACTTGACATAAGTTTTTCGGAAATCTGACGGAAAAACTCACTATGTGAGGCACAAAGCGCTTTACCCTTTTCTGTCAAAACGACATGAGCCACACGCCGATCACGGTCTGAGCGCTCACGTCTAATATATCCCTTAATTTCCAAGCGATTAAGTGTAATGGTAATTGTGGAAAGGGCCAACTTTTGGTTCTTAGCAATATCCGTAGCTCGGCAAGTTCCTAAAGTATGGATAAGTGTCAGTTGTTGAAGCTCTTTCACAGTCACATCTGGATAATCGGAATCCTTCAAGAACTGTTCTTCTAAGTTCATGAAATCGTGGAAAAGTTGAATCAACCATTCATTAATTTTGTCAAAATCTGTTTTCATTTGTACGTCCTGATATTTTGATGATGCAAACCATTTACAATACAAAATTGTACCATAATAAAAATAATTTGCAAGTGCTAAGTAGTTTGAGATACGCTAAACACGTGAAAAACTAGGAAAGAGACAATCTCTCCTGCTTTTTCATAAAAAATTGCGTTCAGCGTTTGTTGTAATTTTAAGAAACCAACCCCAATCTTTAACATCTCTAAAATCGCTAAATAATCAGAGAAAAATTAAGATGTAGTCAGCAGTAAGCAGATGAAATACTTTTTTATCTGCTATTTTCTTTCTGCAAAGACTGTAAAGTACTCTTATACCCCCTTTATTCTTTTGAAATTTCCCTCTCGTCTACCTATGCTTAATTTTATTATACCAAAATAAATATTAAATATTTAGACTATAGACAAGGTTTGCCTCGAAATTTTCTGCTGGAGGACACCCAACAAAACGCCTTGATTGTCAAAGGGCTGTTCCTCTCCTTCAAAGTCATCAAACGACATAGTCAATCGTGCTTGGAGATATCCCTTCCATGGATTATCGTAGGATTTCCCTGCAGCGACTCCTGCCAGTAAGAGAACTTTTGTTTCATGGGAACATTGTCCACTTTTTTGAGCACTAAGCACTAAATTTAACACAAAACTTGATTTTTTGATAACTTTCTTACATTTTATCTAAAAACTCTTGGAAAATCATCCAAGAGCCAGCTTTGTCTTCATTATTTGGTTTGACGAATGAGTGCTTCAGTATAGTCAGTAAGTTGCTCCATTGATGCTGTCGGACACCCAAAGAAATACACCTTGTCATAATCCATCGTAACGACATGTCCTTCTTTAACTGCCTTTAGATTTTTCCAGACAGGATTTTTTTGAAGTGCTTCATACTGCGCCCTATCTGCATTTTTAAAATCTACAAATATGTAATCTGCATCAAAGTCTTTTAAGCTTTCAGCATTAACTTCCGCATAGCCCATTCCCTCAGATAACTCTGTCATCTTGGATGACTTTTGAAAACCTAGACCACGGGTTAATGCTTGCCCACCACGGGCAAAGTTATCTCCATAAGCATAGATTTTATCCCCCTGCAATTCTAATAAAGAAATTCTTGACTTTGCTGGGTCTATGCCATGATTTTTAAGTTTTTCTCTTTGTGCCTCCGCTTTTTTATCAAATTTTTTGATAAATGCTTCCTTTTCGTTTTCACGGTTGAGAAGTTTAGCAAAGAAGTTCAAGGATTTATCCATGGTGTTCACCTCTTGGTAGTTAACCAGAACGGTGGGAGCTATCTTTTCATAATCTGAAACTTGACTTTTATCCACAGTCACAATCAAGTCTGGTTTCTGAGCAATGAGTTTTTCCAGATTAAAACTTGGGGAGCCTAAATCTACCATATTCTCTTTTTGTTTCTTTGAGAGGTAAGGGTTTGGAAAGGCCCATGAATCTGTTCCCACTACATTTCCTCCTAATGTTACGATATCATCAGGATAGTTTTGTACAGCGATACGTTCAGGGTGAGCAGGTACTTCTACTTCTCCATTCGAAGCTGCAAAAGTTACTTTTTCCTCTTCTTTTGACTGCGATATATCTAAGCTCGAACAGGCAGAAAGCCCTAAAAGTCCTAATGCTGCTAAAGTTAAAGAAAATAATTTAAGATGTTTCATACAACTCCTCTTTCAAATTTTTTGTATTAAGTATATGTAGTAGGGCGCACCGATGAGCGCGACCATAAAACCAAGAGGTAAACTTGACGGTGCAATGATCGTCTGTGATAGGCTATCCGCTAAGAGTAAAATAATCATGGCTACAACTGCTGTTGCCAAAGAACGTTTCTTGCTTTCAAAACCAACAAGCTCACGCGCTATATGTGGGGCAATCAGGCCAATGAAGGCCAGACCTCCGACCAGCAAAACACCAATTGAGGCAAAAAGTAAAGCCAGTATATAAAATTGCATTTTACTTTTCTTGACGTCCAAACCAAGACTTGTCGCCATTTCTTCACCAAGACTTAGTACCTCCAATTTTTTTCTGTAAAAATATAGGATAGTAAGACCAATAAGCAATAAAAAACATGTAAAAGCAAGAAAGGCCTGACTAGTTTGCCAAACGTCCCCAGACAGCCAGATTGCAACTTGCTGAAAATCAAAGCGGTTAATGGTCAGTTGCATCAAGGTAATCAAAGCTTGAAAAAGAGCTGTAATCCCAAGTCCAATGAGCAGTACGCGAACATTACTCGCATTTCTCTTTAAAGCAAGCTGGTGAAGTAAGACAAATGCAAACAGAGCTCCTAGTGAAGCAAAGAGGGGATACATAAAAAGCCAAATTCCGGAGAGTTTCAACCACTGACTGATGAGGAGAAAAGAAACAGCCCCTGCGCTTGCACCACTAGTAATCCCTAAAGTTCCAGCATCAGCCAGAGGATTGTCCACTGTGGTTTGAATGATGAGACCAGCCATCGACAAAGCGACCGCCGCAATGAGGACAGCCAACATACGTGGCAGCCTAAATTGCGGAACAAGTATAGAAAGCAATGGCCAATCTGTAGAAAAATATGTCAAATCGATAATAATCAATGCAAGTAAAGTAAGAATCAAAAGTAAAAATTTCTTTTTCATTTTTCCTCCTGACTCATTGTGTAGATAAAGAAGATTGCTCCAACGACCAATGTCAAACTCCCGGCTGGAAACTCATAGGGTTTAAATAAATTCCGAGCCAACGTATCGGAAATAAGCAGAAGTAAAATCCCTAGTAAATTAGACATAAGGAGTTTCTTCAAAAAATGGCTTCCCACAAGTCGTCCTGCTAAATGCGGCGCCACCAATCCAACAAAACTAATCACCCCTACACTTGAAACGGTCACACCACTCGCTAAAGCCACCATCCCCATAATCAACAATCTCAATCTATTTACTGATACGCCAAGGCTCGTTGCCATCTCTTCACCAAGTGCCAGCAGTCTTATTTGATTAGCAAAAAGCAAAATTAAGCAGATAAAGACAGCCGTCACCACCATCAAAATTTCTAACTTTAAAAGTGTAATTCCTGAGAATGAACCAACAATCCACAAAAAATACGACTGCATATTTTTACTATAAAAAGTCAAGATACTCGCAAGACTTGTAGCAAACAGTCCTACAGAGGTTCCTACAAGTACAACTTTCATCGGCTGAAATTTACTTTTTACAGTTAAGAAAGCAACTACGACCAGTGCTATAAGTGCGCCGAGACTGGCTATCGCTGTACCCAGCCAGCCACCAGTTGAAAGTTTAAATACCAAAAGCAAGGCAAGCGCAAAACTCGCACCTCCCGATATCCCCAATGTGGATATCTCAGCAATGGGATTACCCGTCATAGTTTGAACTAAGAGCCCACTACTTGATAAAAGGATTCCCACAAAAAATAGAGCAAGTAGACGAGGCACACGCAACTGTAAAACAATACTTTCTCGCCAAAATTGGCTCAAACTATAGTTTTGCTCGCCCAGAATAAGGTAAAGCACAGACAGAACGATCAGCAAAATAAGGATAAAAACAATCTGATGAGAAAACTTCCTAATCTTCATTTTTTACCCCTGTAATCATCAAAGATTGACAAAAAAGATCTCGCCCCAGCCGAACCTGTAAACCAAAACTCTCGTGAATAACTTCTTCTGTGAATAGCTCTTCTACAGGCCCCGAAGCAAAAATCTTCCCTTCTTTGACAATAACCATATTATCTGCAAAACGTGCAGCATGGTTCAAGTCATGAATCACATAAACAACTGTCTTTTCCCTCTTCGCAGCAAAGCGTTTTAATAATTTCAGTATATCCAGTTGGTGCAGGAGATCAAGATATGTTGTTGGCTCATCCAGCAGAATGATTTCACTGTCCTGGGCCAAAATCATCGTAATAAAGACCCTTTGACGTTGTCCGCCAGAAAGCTGTTCAACGTGTTGATTCCGTAAGTCCCAAACTTCTGTTTCCTGCATGACCTGCTTGATAAATGTCCTATCTGTTTCAGATAAGCTCTGCTGTGTGAGCTTTTGGTGAGGAAAGCGACCCAGACTTACCAATTCATACACCGTGATGTCACTCGGCACCTGCAGCGCTTGTGGCAGCAAGGTTAATATCTTAGCAATTTCTAAATTATTCCAGTTTGTTAGACGCTCATCCTTATAAATAACTTCTCCCTCGTACTTTATTAAACGACCCAAGGCTTTCAACAAGGTTGATTTTCCTGAACCATTTACTCCGATAATCGCAGTGGTCTTCCCCTGCTCAATTTCTAAGGATACGTCTTTTAAAACCTGCTTTTTCCCATAATATACATTTAAACTTTTTACCCCAAAATACATGAGTTTTTTCCTTTTAGCTCTAGTCACTCTATAACGCTAATAATGTCAAATACTTTTTACATACCCCATTAAAACATACTTTACAAAAGTTAACAAGTAATTTCTCGATTATTTTAAAATTAAGATGAAAAGAAAAACCCTCAGGTTCTATAGCCTGAAGGTTACTGTTTACTCTTTCAACTCTGGTGAGATCAAATGTTCTGAGACTCCTTTGTTCCTTCTTCCGGAATCTCGTAATTTCTTCTTAAAGAAAACGTGTCAGGGACTAAATCATAGCCCGGCTTGCAAAAAGGATGGCAACGTAAAAGACGCGCTAAGCCCATCGCAATCCCCTTTGCTGCCCCATGCTTTTCGATAGCTTGAATCATATAGTTCGAACATGTCGGATAATAGCGACAAGCTGGGGGCAGAAGGGGAGAAACGAATCTCTGGTAACCATGGACAGTCTTAACTAATATTTTTTTCATTTTCCCCTTTATTTTAAAGCTTCTAAAATATCTGCAACCATAAGCTCTGGCGTAAGATGGTAGCGGTCATAGAGTTCTTTTATAGCAACAGAGTCATTAAACTCTTTGGCCGCGCCATAGTTCAGTGTTTTAACACCAAATTTTCCAAGATATCCGGCAACTTTTTGACCGAATCCACCATCAACTACACCATCTTCTATAGTCACAAACACACTGTGGTCAGCCGTTAATTTTTCCAAAGTTTCCTTATCCAAATCAGCGACAAACAAAGGATTGATTAATGTTGCTTTTATATCTAACTTTTCGAGGGCATCCATCACTTTCTGACCATGACTAAAGAGTCCGCCAAGTGCTAAAACTGCTACTTCTGTCCCCTTTCGAACAATCTCATACTGTGCTTTACTAAAGTCAACCAAACTTGAAGGCCGGTTCTCTACCCCGTGTTCTGGAATTTGCAAAATCACTGGACTTTCTTTTTGAGTGAGCGACCAATCCAACATCGCAAGCAGCTCTTCTTCGCTTGTAGGCGCCAAATAGACCAAATCTGGAATGTTTGAAAGCATTCCTATCGCAAAGCTGCCCTGATGCGTTTTATCAGAACCCGAAATGGAAGCAGACTTTACAATAACTACAGCCGGCTCTTTATTGATAGTCAAATCGTGTAAAAACTGATCGTAAGCGCGCTGCATAAATGTTGAACTGTGGAATATCATTGCACGAGCGCCGCCAGCTGCAACCGCACCTCCAAATGTTGTGACATACTGCTCAGCTATGCCGGCATCAACATAATTTTCTGGATGCTTTTCAGCAAATTCCTTAAGATTATTAATCATTGGTATGCCACCATTCACAGCGACAAGCGGCATGCCTTCGGAGACTTTTTCCTCCATATAGTCGAGAATAATTCTTGTATAGTTTTTCGTCTCACGACTATTTTTCAATGAGCCGTCTTCTAAGTTGAAAGGTGAACGCCAGTGAAAAGCTTCCTTCATATCAATGGCCGGCTGATATCCATGACCTTTTTCAGTGTTAATATGTAAAACAATCGGGTGTGTGATATCCTTCACTTCTTCAAAAAGGGAAATCAAAGCATCAAGATTATTCCCTTCCGCCAAATATTTATAATCTAGTCCAAAAGCTTTGAACATATTATTTGGAGATTGACCATTCGTCTCACGCAACTCAGCGAGCCCCTTATAAATCCCTCCATGGTTTTCTGCAATTGACATTTGGTTGTCATTGAGGATAAGGATAAAGTTTTGATTATAGGCTCCTGCGTTACTGATCGCTTCTAAGGCCAAACCACCAGAAAGTGAGCCGTCCCCTAAAATAGCAATAATGTTTCCTTGTCCATCGGTCAAATCACGTGCTTTAGCAAGCCCCAGAGCATTAGCAACAGAAGTTGAAGTATGCCCCACAGTAAAGAAGTCGTGTTCAGACTCCTCTTGACTGGTATAACCTGTAATGTCATAGAAATGCCCATCCTCAAAGCCATGTTTACGCCCCGTCAGAATTTTGTGGGGATAAGTTTGATGACTAACATCCCAAACAAATTTATCCACAGGTGAATGAAAGACCTTGTGCAAGGCAATCGTCAGTTCAACAACACCAAGATTAGGTCCTGTGTGGCCACCAATCTTACTCACTTTATTCAACACAGCTCCCCGAATATCAGCAGCAAGCTCTGTCAGCTCTGATCGACTAAACTTTTTTATGTCTGCTGGTGTTTTTACTTTATCTAAAATAGTCATTGTTGTTTCTTTCTTGCTTATTTTTATTTTTACTTATCCATAGCGGATAAGTTCTCACTCTATTCTATTATTTTTTACTCACTTTTGCTGATTTTAGAGATGGGCTTGTACGTAATCGAACAACAAATTTTGTTCCCCTCGGAGGATTGTCCTCAACAGTTATTCGTCCATTATGGGCCTCAGCGATTTGCTGTGCCAAGGAAAGACCAAGTCCCAGTCCGCCTTTTTGACGTGTTCTCGCCTTATCCACACGATAAAAACGATCAAATATCTTCTTCTTATCTCCAGCACTGATTCCTTCACCATTATCTGCCACACTTAGTATAAGGGTCGAACCATTTTTTTGGACATCTACTTGAATTTCACCATCTTCGCCCGTATATTTCATGGCATTATCAAAGAGAATCGTCAAAAGCTGTTTGACAAGACTCTGATCCAAGCTCAGACTTCCGTCAAATTTTAAAGAAGTTTTCAGAGTTTTATCAGAACTTTCTGCCAAGAGCTGATAGTTACTAAAAATTGCTTCAAAAAATTCTTTATCCGTGGCTTCTGGACTTATTTTGATGTTATTATCTTGACGCGCCATGTTAAGAAGATTACTTGTCAGCAAGCGCATGTTTCGAACTTCAGATAGACTCTCCGAAATGTTTTCTGATTCTTCGATGATTGTCGCATTGGGATTTTGGAAAAGTAGCTCCAGTCGGTTTTGTAAAATGGCAAGAGGCGTTCTCAACTCGTGGCTGGCATTTTCCACAAAAGCTTTCTGCTTTTCATAGGCCACCATCACAGGTCGTAAGGTCCAGTTTGCCAAGTACAGGCTGATAATAACAGAGATAAACCAGAACATCACCATCGTTGTAATGATAATAAAATTACTCCGGCTCAGGCTATCTTGGAGCTGATCGACGTTACTAAAGACTTGGATATAAGCCACGCTATTTTCTTCTGATACAGTTGATTGTGGCAGAGACAGCGTGATATAGCGATAATGCCAATCCGCCCCATAAGGATTTCTAATCGAGATGGACTTAATCTGTCCAACAGCATCCTTATCTAACTTTGCTACTTTTTCAAGCTGATAGCGAACCACATCAACTGTGATAATCTGCTGCTGGCTTTTCCCCGTTGTCTTGCTGACATCTATTGCACCAGCAGGGCCTAATATATTTCCCTCAGCATCATACATCACGATACTGTTTGTAGGGCTGTAGCTGCCTTGATTAAT
This sequence comes from Lactococcus garvieae, assembly GCF_016758115.1. Classification (GTDB taxonomy): domain Bacteria; phylum Bacillota; class Bacilli; order Lactobacillales; family Streptococcaceae; genus Lactococcus; species Lactococcus muris. Next base: position 26,615 of record NZ_WIVG01000010.1, on the reverse strand, counting down.
TTCAAAGGTCCCCTGACTTATTCCCGCTTGATTAAGCGCTAAGGCCCTAAGAATATCTGGATTGGCCGCTAAATCACGTAAATTTTGATCTGTTGACTTATATACTCCACTGGTCAAGACTTGAAGAATAATGACTGTCAGCGCAAAGAAAATAATGGTGAAATCTAGAAAAAAATGAAGGAAATTTTTCCCATCATTTTTCACAATTGGCATCGATTTTATTTTTTCTATTATCTTTTTCATAAGGATTACCGTAAAATATAGCCGACATTACGCAAGGTAGCTAGATTTTGGGCAAAGTCAGTATCTTTTAGTTTTTTACGGATTTTACTCATATATACTTCAACTACAGTCACTGTCGTATCACTGTCAAATCCCCAAATCCGGTCAAAAATTTGCTCCTTGGGTAAAATAACGTTTTGGTTCTGCATCAGATAAACGACAAGGTCAAACTCCTTGCCTATCAACTCTACAGGTGTGTCATCAACAAAAGCTGACTTGTTCGTCAGATTTAAGCGCACATTGCCATAGGAAAGACCGTTAGCATCTTCAAGCTTTCCTGTGCGCTTCAAAAGAGCCTGAATACGTGCCTTCAACTCATCGAGATAGAAGGGCTTGGTCAAGTAGTCATCTGCTCCAATATCAAAGCCATGCATCTTATCGTCCAATGACTCTTTTGCTGTCATAATCAACACAGGTGTATCAATTTTTTGATCCCGGAGTTCTTTCAGAACTTCAAAACCATCCTTTTCAGGCAACATCAAATCCAAAAGAATTAAATCATAGATGCCCATTTCTGCCTCATAAAGTCCCTCTTCACCGTCAAAGACCTGCTTTACTTCAGCAAAAGATTTCAAAAAATCATAAACTGATTTTGACAAAGAGAGGTCATCTTCAACTAATAATATCTTAATCATCGTATCCATCTTTCTTATATTAACGGGAGAACCATTTGTTCAACGTTTCTCCGTCCCTTCCCTTTATTTTACACTATTATGACCTTTTTTTCTTATTTAAAGCTAAAAGTATCTAGGTTGGCACCTTTTATTGTCGTTCAAGTAAAAAAGAGATAGAGATTGAGCTTGCTCTCTAAAGAAAATGTCTTTTCAACTGTTTTTCTAGCGAATAAATAGGAGTGAAACAACCCTCATCAGGATTCCGCGCAAAAATGAACGCCATTTCCCACCCGCTCAAACCCTTATGAAAACGAAAAAGCGAACACGTCATGGTGGGGTCTTCGCTATTCTTTTTGACAAAAATTTTCTTGTTGTTGGTGCCGCAGTTGCAGTAGTCATAAGCGCAAACAAGCACCTTAACATAAAGCTTCTCTTAAGCAATGCTTATCGGCTGTCGATTAAAGTCGCTAAAAGCCAAGCTTATGTACCCCAACATCAAACGTCTTGTTCTGGTTTCATTTAATCTCTTCCTCTCCCCTCTTGCAGCGCACGACATAAGACGGTACCCTTATTTCTCCTAAAATAAATATAAAAGCCAAGGAAAATAATACAAGCGTTAGAGTAAGAAAAATACTCAAAACGGAAGGTCTGTTCACCATCGCTTTGAGTATTTTATCCTTCACCTTATTTTTTTCGCCCTGTGCTTTCTCGCAAGATAAGCTCAAACGGAATAATCGTTTTATCGTGAAACCCTTCCTTATTCTGCGTTAAAGCCAGAAACTTCTCGACAGTCGCAGCACCAAGTCGAACAATATTGATGTCAAAAGTTGTCAGATAAGGATGAACGATGGTTGAAAAGGCAGAGTTGTTATAGGTAATTACACTGACATCTTCAGGAACTTTGAGTCCCTGCTCCGCTAAACGGGCAATGACCTTAAGTGCTACAACCTCATCCATAACCACTAGCCCTGTCTCTGTTTGTAGGGACATGTTTTCGTCAAAAACAAGCAATTTGGGCTGCCTTTTACTCTTTAACATCTCATTTTGATACCCTTGATAGCGCTCTTTAAAAACTTCACCATCTTTAGTATCTGTTACAAAAGAAATCTCATCATGTCCTAAGTATATCAAGTACCGTGCTGCTTCTTGGCCCATTAAGACATTATCATTATCCACATGGGTAATTTCATTTTGTTTCTCAGTTGGCGTACCGAGGAGTACGAAAGGAATTTTCTTATCCAAGAGATAGTCTCGTACACTGTCCGTTTGTCCAGCGTAAAGTACGATAAAGCCATCCACGCGTTTTTCAGAATACATCAAGGCAACTTGCTGTTTGAGCTCTCTTTCCTTGTATCCCGTTACAACAGCGATTGAAACATCGTATTTGCGTGCCGTCTCATTAATAGAAGTGAGGACTTTCATGTAGAAAGGCTGGTTGGACTTGTCTTCAACAGGTGGAAAGACAACACCAATAGTATTTGATTTTCCTGAAGCTAAAATCTGGGCCGCTACATTACGCGTGTAGCCTAGTTCTTGCATGGCTTTTCTTACTTTAACTTTGGTCTTTTCACTAATTTCCGGACTGTCTTTGAGCACGCGGCTAACAGTTGAAGCGTTGACCCCAGCTCTTTTTGCGACGTCTTTTATGGTAACGGCCATCTTTTATCTCCTGACTCTACTCTCTTCTACCTATTCTCCCAAACTTTTGTCAATAATTCAAGAGACAGAGCGCTTGTATCTGGAACGAGGGCGATATCTGTTCCTAATTCTTCGGGAGAACCTACACCGACAGGTACAGCACCAGCAGCCTTTATGGCTGAAATACCGGCCTGTGCATCCTCAATCCCGATACAAGCACTGATTGGCACGTCTACTCCAGCAGCGGCAGCCAAGAAGATATCGGGTGCTGGTTTAGAAAAAGCAACCTTTGCTGGATCAGCAATCGCATCAAAATACGAGCTTAAACCCAGTGCTTCGAGAAGAAAGGGACCGTTTTTCGAGGCTGAAGCCAATGCAATCTTGATATCTTTTTCACGCAAATTTTCTAATAAAGCAAGAATCCCCGGATAGACATCGTTTGGGCCCACTTTTTGAATCATTTGAACATAATTGTCATTTTTTTGTTTAGCAAGCTGAGCAAAGGCTTCGGGTCCATAGTCCTCTACTTTCCCCCCAAGCTCCAATATTTTTCTGAGTGAATCTTCTCGAGATACCCCTTTCAACTGCTCATTGAATGTCCTGTCGACGCCTGAAATTCCCAACTCCTCAGCCAAGGCTTTCCAAGCCTGAAAATGGTACTCGGCAGTATCTGTAATCACACCATCTAAGTCAAATAATACAGCTTTAAACATGCTTCACCTCTGTTTCATATGTATCTTTCAGATGCACTTTTTCTCCGTAAACTTCAAGCTCTATCGCATCACCTTTAAGCAACTCAAGCACTAACTTTTCACCCACGCTAACTTTGAGCAAACGTCCCCGGTAATTGATGTGGAAGCTGTAAGATTCCCAAGCTTTCGGAAGGAAAGGTGCAAAGCTCAATTGACCATTCCAAGTTTTCATTTGGGCAAAACCTTGGACAATAGCCAGCCAAGAGCCGGTCATTGAAGTAATGTGTAAGCCGTCCTCTGTGTCATTGTTATAGTTGTCCAAGTCTAAACGTGCTGTACGCTCATACATTTCTACGGCCTTATCTTCCATACCAAGCTCGGCAGCCAAAATAGCATGAATCGAAGGCGAAAGCGAACTTTCATGAACGGTTAGGGGCTCGTAGAAATCAAAATTACGGCGCTTTTCTTCTAGACTATAGCGATCCCCAAAGAAGTAAATCCCTTGCAAAACATCGGCTTGCTTGATATATGGGGAACGCAAGATTCTATCCCAAGACCAGTTTTGATTCAAAGGCAAATGTTCAGGTTCCAGCTCAGCTACTGGCGTCAAGTCCTTATCCAAGAAACCATCATGTTGGACAAAAATTCCTAGCTCCTCATCTTCTGGGTAGTACATGTGAGCAATGATGTCTTTCCATTTTGCCAACTCATCTGCTGACACAGCTAAATCTGGACGAGGATACTTTTCCAAACTTTCTAATGTATAAGCCAAAACCCAGCTGGCCAATGTATTGGTATACCAATTATTATTGATGTTGTTTTCATATTCATTTGGGCCAGTCACACCATGGATCATGTAAGCTTTTTTGCGTTCTGAATAGTGGACACGATCCGCCCAAAAGCGAGCAATTTCAACCAGAACTTCTAAACCTTCATGAGCCAGGTAAGTTTCATCTCCTGTATAGTTGGTATAGTTATAGATGGCATAGGCAATAGCACCGTTACGATGAATTTCCTCAAAGGTTATTTCCCACTCGTTATGACATTCTACTCCTGTAAAAGTTACCATTGGGTAGAGGGCACCGGCCAAATCTTGCTGTCTCGCGTTGTGCTGTGCTTGGGGCAATTGTTTATGACGATAGCGCAGAAGATTTTCTGTTACCTTTTGATCCGCTAGAGCGAGGTAGAGCGGTACAGCATAAGCCTCTGTATCCCAATAAGTTGCTCCTCCATATTTTTCCCCTGTAAATCCTTTAGGACCAATGTTTAGACGTTCGTCTTCCCCATAATAAGTAGCAAAAAGTTGGAAAAGGTTAAAACGAATCCCTTGTTGTGCGAGATCGGAACCTTTGATTTCAACATCAGCAAGCGCCCAGCGTTTAGCCCAAGCTTGCACGTGTTCCTGTAAGAGTTGCGCATAACTCTTTTCTTTTATTACTTGTTCTAACTCAAATAAGGCAGCTTTCATCTCTGTGAGGTCTGCATAGTCACGGCTAGTCAAAACAAGGACACGCTTTTCAAAATGCAGTTCTTCCTGCTCTAAGACAGCTTCATGAAAATCAAGAACTTTTTCATCTTCAAGTTCCTGCCCTGTCGCTTGAAGATCGCCTTTGAAGCTTTGGCCTGCAAGTACCGTAAATTGTTCCACACCAAAAGGATTAGGCACCGTTTGGCTGGCAATATACGAACCTGCATGGTTTTCCCCTTTGTCTAAAACAGCCCAGAATTTTTCTTCATAATTCGAATCTTCATTGTGCACATCTGCATCGATAAAGGACTCAGTTCGAATCGTATGTGCCTTGCCATCCAAGCTCTTGAAACGGAAAGAAAAGACGGCCAACTCAGGATGAACAATAGATAAAAAGCGCTCAACAGATACAGCTACACCTGATTTTTCATAATGGTAAGAGAGTATTCCTTTTTGCATATCTAGAGCAATATGGAAGTTTTTGACAGTATCTGTATACAAATCCACTTCTTCCCCGTCGATAAAGACAGAAACACCAGAGAAATTCATCGCATTAATGGCTTTGCCAAAATATTCAGGATAGCCATTTTTCCACCAGCCAACACGCGTTTTATCTGGGAACCAAACCCCTGCAATATAGGTACCTTGATGGTGATCCCCTGAATATTTTTCAGAAAAATTTCCGCGCATTCCCATATAGCCATTACCAAGCGAAGTCAAGGACTCCTGCAAACGGCGTTCTTCTTTTTCCAATGTATTTGACTGGATTAACCAAGGGTCAACTTCCATGATTCTATTGATTTTTTTCATATTTCCTTCTCCCTCTTAATTTTTCTTAAACACATGATATTCCCAAGGCAAGAGACTCATTTTTTCTTCAAGACTTCTCTTACAGCTTCCGAGAATGTGCTGATAATCCTTTGTCTCAAGTTCTGAAAAATCCAAATGTGCCTTTGTTTTTCCCAGATTAGTAATAATCAAAAATGCCTCCCGTTGATATACAAAAGCGGTCAGATGGCGCTCAAAGAGAAAACGAATGCTGCCTTGAGCGATATCTTCTTCCTCATGACGCAGACGTATTAAATCTTTGTAAAGATTCAAGAGTTCTTGCGCATTTTTCACATTGATTGCCTTATAGTCTGGATGAATCGGCATCCAAGGCTTACCGCTTGTAAAGCCCGCATTAGGACTGTCATCCCATTGCATCGGAGTGCGCGAGTGATCTCTGCTGTTCGCCATAACCTTGTCCAGAGCTTCCTTTTCAGTGAGCCCTTGAGCTAAAAGCGCCTCATAAGCACGCCTAATCTCAGTTGCATCCGTTTGCGCTATATCCGTAAAGGGAAAATTACTCATCCCTATCTCTTGCCCTTGATAAATGAATGGCGTTCCTCTTAAAAGCATATAGGATACTGCAAGACACTTGGCAGAGGCCATACTGCCATCACCAAAACAACTGATCGCTCTTGGCTGATCATGATTTTCAAGATAGAGTGCATTCCACCCACGCGCCAGCATGTCTTTCTGCCAACGCATGATTATCTTTTTATAAGCATATATCCAAGTATGGCCAGGGTTTCCTTCCTGACGTACATTATGCTCCAACTCAAAAATCATATTGAGATAACCCGAACTTGCATCTGTCCAATCCGGCGCCTCTGTTGAAGTTACACCCGAAGCTTCACCTACCGTTAATGCATCATACTGGTCAAATATCTCCTTTAAGTCAGACATATACTGCTCAATTCCTGACACATTCATAAAAGGCTGCCAAGGGTCATTTCCCTTTAGTGACTTGATTTTAAAATCCCAATTCTCCTTTTGAATATGGGAAATGGCATCCAAACGGAAACCATCCACACCGAATTCTAACCACCATCTAATCATCTTATAGATTTCTTGACGAACTTGTGGGTTTTTCCAGTTCAAGTCTGGCTGCTCTTTCGCAAAGACATGAAAATACGCTTGCTCTGTCTTTTCATCGTAGGTCCAAGCTGAACCGCCAAAAAAAGACTGCCAATTATTAGGCATTTCATCTGGTTTAGCATCTGCCCAGTGATAATAATCCCGATAGGGATTATTCTTTGATTTTTTAGATTCAATAAACCAAGGATGTTGGTCCGAAGTATGGTTAACAACCAGATCCATGATAACTTTTAAGCCACTCGCATGTGCTTTTTCTAAAAGCTCTTTCAGGTCTTCCAAACTTCCAAAACGTTCATCAATGCTGTAAAAGTCTGATATATCATAACCACCATCAACTTGTGGACTTTTATAGATTGGATTTATCCAAATAAAATCTACTCCCAAATCTTTCAAATAAGGCAATTTTTGAATGATTCCTTGCAAGTCACCAATGCCATCACCGTCACTGTCTTTAAAAGACTTGGGATAAATTTGGTATCCTACCATATGTGAGAAATTTTCTTTTTTCATCTTTTAACCTTAGACTGTCTATCTTAGAATTAAAACAAGCAAACCTAAATCAATCAATAGCCCGACTAACCAAGCCAGCCAAAAATACCATTTCCGCGTTTTATGATGGCAAATTTTTCCAGCTAGAAATGCACCGAAACCACCACCAAGAATAGCTTGCATGACCAAGAGCTTTTCAGGGACTCGCCAAGCATGCCTCTGCGCTCGACGCTTATCTACAGCGTAGACAACAAATACGATAATATTCCAAACCGTCAGAGCAATCAATAGTATCTCTCTCATTTTCATCTCCCTCTTCTCTATTATGACAAATTTTTCCGATATAGGAAGTAATATAGAAAAGGGTGTCTTCTGACTAGAAAATGGCCATCAGCTACCTATTGTTTAAGAAGCTTCTTTTAATTATTTTTTATAAATTACAAACCCATCTTTTTGAACTTTATTTTCCTCTGCCAGATGCGCTAGAAGTATTTCACCCCCTGTAAATTCTACAGGTTGCTCGCCCATGTTAAAGACCGCACTAATTTCACCCCGTACGAGTTTCACAAGGCCATTCGCATCATCGATCACTTGCCATTCCACATCAGATTGACCCAATATATCAGCATATTTACGACGGAACGCTACTAACTCTTTAAAGAAAGCAAACATCTCTAAATCTTGATGTTCTTCCGTCCAAGGCATACATTTACGACAGTCTGGATCAGCTCCACCATCTAAGCCGTACTCATCACCGTAGTAGATACAAGGTACCCCAGGCTGCATGTACATAAAGGCTTGAACTTGCTTGACCAAGGCTTTATTTCCCTTTGCTTGAGTCAAAAGACGTGGCGTGTCGTGCGAATCCAAAATGTTAAACATGACTTGGTTAGTTTGCTTGCGGTAAAGCATAAGCTGAGCGTTAATGGCTGACACCATTTGCTCTAAGTTCAATTCTTTTTTTACAAAAGTGTCAATAATGGCGTTTGTATAGGCGTAATTCATCACTGCTGAAAACTCATCGCCGACAAGCCAAGGCTGTGCAGAATGCCAAACTTCTCCCAAGATGTAAAAGTCTTTCTTAGCCGCATCGCAAGTTGTACGGAATTTCTTCCAGAAAGCATGATCAACCTCGTCCGCAACATCCAAACGCCAAGCGTCAATATCACACTCTTTAATCCAGTATTCTGCAATGTTTAAGAGGTAATCTTGAACCTCTTTATTTGCAGTGTTTAACTTGGGCATATGCGGTGTGAAAGCAAAGGTATCATATGTTGCCGACTCCGCAACTTCAAAGTCATCTGTTGCGACATAGCTTGCTGGCCATTCATTGATATGGAACCATTCTGCGTATTTGGAATTTTTTTGATTTTTCAGAACGTCTTGCCATTGTGGACTCGTATCACCAATGTGGTTAAATACGGCATCTAGCATGACCTTTATCCCGCGTTGATGTGCCTCTTTTACCAGTTTTTTGAAAACTTCCAAGTCACCAAAATGCTTATCAATTTTCAGATAATCTTCTGTGTCATATTTATGATTGGAATGAGCTTGGAAAACAGGTGTAAAGTAGATACCATTGACCCCTAAGTCACTCAGATGATCCAGATGGTCAATCACACCTTGAAGGTCGCCACCATAAAAATCTTGACGTTCTGGTGACTCTGTTGGATCCCACTCTTTTACTCCTTCTGGATTAATTGCTGGATTTCCATTGGCAAAACGTTCGGGGAAAATCTGATACCAGACAGTATTTTTTACCCAATCTGGTGCCTTGAAACGATCCACTTCATGGAAAAAAGGCATGCGAAAGGCTGCATATTTCTTTGTGAGTAATTTATCTTCATAGGGCAGGATACCTGAATCTGTGTAAACGATTTTTTCTCCATCATGTCCTGTGATTAGGAATACATAATCCATCCGCTTGTGCGGTACACCAACCTCTGTTATATAGAAATCACTTTCTTCTGTAGAAAGAGCATATCGCATCTCTGCTTCTTGATAATCCCAGGTCTTCTCCGGCTGACCCTCGCGTTCTGAAAACATATAGGGATCACCATAGATTAATACAACACTTTTAACATCATCACGCGCCACTCGTAAACGTACATGAATTGTCTCCTCCGTATAGAGATAAGCAAATTCTGATTCTGGACGATGGTAAATAGCTGCTTTGTTCATAAATAAACACCTCGCTTTTCTTGTTTTTCTTCATTTTAGCACAAGCTTAACTTTTGCGCAACCGTTTGCAAATCTTATTTTAAGTTCCTTTATTTTTAAGCAAAAAATATATTATATGGTATATTCAGCATATACTACTTTATTGTATATACCAACTTTTTAAAGTAACCAAATTGTAATACAACAAAACTTGACAAAACGGAAGCGTTTGCATAAAATAGAATTATAAAGCAAGAAAAATTATTTTCGAAATTTAGGAGGAAATATTATGAACACATGGAAAAAAGTTGCTCTGAGTAGTGTCTCTCTCATTGCTCTGGCCAGTCTAGCAGCTTGTGGCAACAGTAAAGACAGTGGCAGCTCAACTTCAGCTTCTTCAGATGCAAAAGACCATAAGGGTTCGGTGACACTTTGGGTTGATCCAGCAAATGTCGCTTCTTATAAAGAATTGGTTAAGGACTTCAACAAAGAATATCCAAACATCAAAGTTACTGTTACCCAGTCTCCAAACGGTTCTGCAAACGCTAAACAAGATGTAAGCAAGGACCCAGCTAAGGCAGCAGATGTCTTCAAAGCCCCTAATGACCAGTTGGGTGCTATGGCTGAGGCAGGTTACATCAACCCTCTCTCTCCATCAGCTACAGACTGGGTAAAATCTAACGATATCCAAATCGCTGTTGATGCTGTTTCTTGGAAAGGCAAACTCTACGCTTATCCACAAGATGAACAATCAAATATTGTTTACTATAACAAAGCAAAATTTAGTGAAGCACCAAAAGATTGGTCAGACTTCACTGCTGAAAAACCAATTGGTACAGACTTTACAAACTCATACAACTGGTATCCTGTCTTCCTTTCTAATGGCACATATCTCTTTGGTAAAGATGGTGAAACAGTTGACGGTACAAATGCAAACACAGAAGCAGGCGTTCAAGCAATGACATGGTTTGCTCAACAAAAATCCAACCCAGGCGTAAAACAATCGGGTACAGCACTTCTTTCTGACCTCAAATCTGGTAAAACAGCCGCTGTTCTTGATGGACCATGGGATGGCGCTACAATCAAGGAAATCCTCGGTGATAACTTTGGTGCCACAGCCTTACCAACAGCAGACTTCGGCTCTGGTTCTAAACAAATGCAAGCTTTCTCTGGTGTAGGTACATTGGCTGTAAACTCACAATCTAAAGACCCTGTTGCTGCTTCTGCTTTGGCACAATACTTGTCAAACACAGAATCACAATTAGCTTTGTACAAAGCCAATAATGCAATTCCAGTATCAAAAGAAGCCCAAAAAGATTCTGAGGTTGCTAAAGATCCTGTTGCACTTGCAGTAATCAAGCAGGTAGAAAATGATACCTTGATGCCTAAAATGCCACAAATGGCAACATTCTGGAACTTAGCAGCTCCATTGATTGAAAATGCCTATAAAGGCAAAACTCCAGCTGCACAATACCAAGCACAACTTGATAACTTCGTGAAATCAATCTCATCAGCTACTGAATAATTTAATTAACTCTAAGGGGATTGGGCTCATCCTAATCCTCTTATTTTTTATATAAAAAAGGGTAAAATTTATGTTTAAAAAGAAAATTAAACCATCTCCTGAGGCAACATATAAAGAAGTATGGCGTGAAGGTGATATTTTCACCAAGCTTAGTTTCTTCATTATGGGTTTGGCTCAACTGAAAAATAAGCAATGGCTTAAAGGCCTTATCTTTCTTATTATTGAATTTGTCTTTCTCTTCTGGCTTATTTTCAATGGTATAAGCGCAATTAGTCTTTTGAGTAGTCTAGGACACGTTAAGACAAAACAAGTCGTTTTTGATGAAGCACGCCAGATTTATGTTACACAGCAACCTGATAACTCGATGCTCATTCTCCTTTTCGGCGTAATGGCACTGGTTTTCATCGCGATGTTCGCTGTCATCTACGTCACAAGCCTACGTTCAACACGTCATCTTTATGCCTTAAACCGTGACGGAGAACATATCCCAACGACTCGTGAAGACCTGGCAACACTTTTGGATAGCCGTCTCCAGTATACGTTGATGGCTATACCTGTACTTGGTATCTTAGTCTTCACGATTGCACCTCTGCTCTTCATGATCACCATCGCCTTTACTAACTTCAACCAAGAGCATCCTATTGGCTTTTCTTGGACTGGTTTTGCTTCCTTTGGTCAAATCATTACCGGTAATATCGCTGGAACTTTCTTCCCTGTTTTAGGCTGGACACTCTTCTGGGCAGTTGCAGCTACAGCTACAACTTTCTTCTTCGGTGTTTTACTTGCCTTGCTCATTGAGTCCTCAGGTATTAAATTCAAAGCTTTCTGGCGCACGATTTTTGTGATTGTCATGGCCGTTCCTTCTTTCGTCTCTCTCTTGATGATGAATATGTTCTTGGACAATAACGGACCATTGAACAGCTGGCTCCAAAGTATCGGGCTCATCGATCATCCTATTCCATTTTTGATGGACTCTTTGCTGGCTAAGATTTCCGTTATCGGCGTCAACATGTGGGTCGGTATCCCTGTATCCATGTTAATTTCAACAGCGATTATTCAAAATTTACCGCAGGATCAGATTGAAGCAGCCAAGATTGATGGAGCTAACAGCTTCCATATCTTCCGTTCGATTACATTCCCACAAATTTTATTTGTTATGACACCCGCTTTGATTCAACAGTTTATCGGGAACATTAACAACTTCAACGTCATTTTCCTCCTAACAGGGGGGGGACCACTGAATGCGGAATACTTCCAAGCAGGGTCAACAGACTTGTTGATTACTTGGCTTTATAACTTAACCATGAAGTCTATCCCAAGTTACAACATCGCCTCTGCTATCGGTATCATCATCTTTATCATCTCCGCTACAGTTTCTCTGATCGCTTACCGTCGTACAAATGCTTTTAAGGAGGGCTAAAATGAAATCATATAAACGCCAACGTCAGGCTTCTTTGGCCTTAAGATATGTTATCCTAACCTTGCTGGCAATTATCTGGATTTTCCCGATTATTTGGATTATCTTAACCAGCTTCTCAAAAAATAACACAGGATTTGTTTCAACCTTCATCCCACAACAATGGACACTCGATAACTTTATAGGTATCTTTAACAACCCTGTTTATCCTTACGGCAACTGGCTTATCAACACCCTTGTCATCGCTGTTATCTGTGCAGTGGTAAATACATTAATCACCACTGCCATGTCCTACGCACTCTCCCGTTTACGCTTCAAGCTACGTAAGCCCTTCCTCCAGCTGGCTCTCATCCTTGGGATGTTCCCTGGTATCATGGCCATGATTGCCCTCTATTACATCCTCAAGTCTTTCGACATGACCAACTTGGCAGGATTAACCTTAGTTTATATCGGCGGTTCTGGTCTAGGCTTTTACATTTTCAAAGGCTTCCTTGACACAATTCCAGCATCTATTGATGAGGCCGCTGTTATTGATGGTGCAACAAAGTGGCAAATTTTCACTAAAATTACCTTGCCACTCTCAAAACCTATGATTGTTTACACCTCTCTTACTGCCTTCATCGCACCTTGGCTAGACTTCCTCTTTGCCAGTGTTATCTTAGGTGGAGGAGATCCTAAGTCACGGACTATTGCTTATGGTCTGCAAAACATGATGACCAACTCCAGAGGCTCCTCAGCAACAAACTTTACCCAGTTTGTTGCAGGATGTGTCATCATCGCTATCCCTATCACCATCCTCTTTATCGCTATGCAGAAATTCTATGTGAACGGCATTACTGCTGGGGCAGATAAAGGCTAAAGATTGCAGAATAAAAAACGTCAATTGACGTTTTTTTAGTTGGAGGGGTTGACGATAAGGGCCGGACGGAGTCCACCAGCGTTTTCAGAGCTGTTCAATTCACCTCCTATAAATCTACCAAATAAAAGCGGGTTTCTATATACCCTCCAAACGTGATTTGCACCACTTCCACGGGTACGAATTAGCCACCAAGTATCGTCAGGCCCCACACGACCAGCTGGATTAGAAAAACCACGACCAGGTCCCGATAAACGCGCCACATCTGCTAAGGAAAGTGTAAATGCTCGAGGAGTTCCTGAGGTATCCACTTGAGTTACATCAGCTTCAACTTCAGGATAGTTTACTAGATTAGTAGGTACCCACCTGTCAAGATCTCCCCAGTCAAGCGAATTCGGGGAAACAGCTCCCGTAGTAAAGGTATTCGGCACAGGTTGGACCATAGCCTGCACCGCTGGGTCTAAACCGTCAAACCATGAACTAAAGACAACATCTTCTTGAGTAAGGAGTGTATTACGGAACACTTGATTTCGGATAATCATGTGATTTCCTGACCCCATGTTCTCCAAATAACGGTATTGTTCGCCTTCCATGGTAAAGATCTGACCCGGACGCATCGTCGTAAAGTCAACTTCGTGAGCAGGCAAGTCTTCAATGGAACCTAGATCAACGCCATTGGCAACCGATTCCAGAAAGTCAAGCAAGTGGGGACTATGCCAAAGCGGTTCATCATCCATGCTCATAAACTCACTTCTGTGATCCGGACTCACCAGCTGACTGTCTACGTGAATCCCATAGTAATATTGCCCAGAGATATCCTTTGCTGCTGACGTCATCTCAGCCGCATCTAACAAGTAAGATGTTGCTTCACCTGACTGCAAGACATTGGCCCAATAAGCCCAGCCTGTCTGATGGTCAATAACCCAAAAGTTTCCTACCCTGTCTTCAAGCGGAAGAGCAGCCCATTGGATCATGGTTATAGGGGCACGGTCCTGTTGCAGATTTTGAGCTGCATCATGTGTGGCTTCTTCTCCCGGCCAGATTGGCCAATTGTTGTTAAAGCTGTCGCCAGAGGACCAGTAAGCGTCTGTACCGTCGCCAGGATGTGTCGCGCCATCGGTAACACCATCGGTCGCTCCAGCTCCCGCGATCCAGTCACGCGCATGGCCAGCGGCCGCTACCCTCAAATCTGTATTGTCTCGATTAAATGTCGGCATGTACCAAGGCGCAGTTTCCCCTTGACGTGTCCAGCCAAATGTCAATGTAGAGTACTGGTTAAAAGCAGCTGAGTCTCCGACACGCTCAGCTATATTGTTAGCATTGAGTCGTAAGTTGGTCCAACTTTCTACATTGTCCCGTGTGCTACCAGCGACTACAGGAGTGGCATTCGCTTCTCCGGCCCTTTGGATATCCATAAACTCCGAGAGACGCACACGAGCCATGATTCCACCCTCACCAAAGTTTTCAACGAAAACGTCCTTGTTTTCAGTGTCCCGATCAAAATAATCGTGAACTCGTCCTCCAAAGAAATTCTCATTTATCCGGTCATTGATGGCCCGCTGATTAAAAGCTTGGAAGGCGAAGGTCCCGCCTACCAAGAGCAATAAGAGTGACAGAAGCACAAAATTGCGCAGTTGCCGCCGTTTTTTCTTTTCTGGTGTCATAAACTCCTCCTTTAACGTAACGTGCAGATTCTTTTTTATTACAAAACAATTTCTAATGTTACGTTTACTTTCTGAGTCTATAGTATAAAAAAAAAGGTCAAATGAAATGAGTGTTTGATGAGAAAATAACCGGATAAAAAAATAAACTCTACGTGTCCTAGCCTTTAGCCACAACTATTTCAAGCTCAAAAAAAGCGTTCAGCTTTTGAAGCCGAATGCTTTTTCTTTCTTCTCAAACTATTGTCCCAGAATGTCTTTTGCCTTAGCACTATACTTGTCCATATCAATTAAGAGACCAGAGCCCCCATACATATCATAAGCTGTCTGCCAGTCATTATCATCTGGAATCGTTGTAGTTTCTACTCCTCCAAACATCGCAGGTAAAACTTTCGTTAAGAGAAAAGTATTAGGCAAGTTGGTCATGGTTACGGCGCGTGCTGTTCCTAAAGCACTCGCCCCTGTGAACAGAGTTAATGGATTTTTCATTTTTGATGTCAGAGTTTCCAGCACCTGCTGTTGACGTTGAACACGCCCAAAGTCGCCTTGATCATCATGGCGGAAACGCGCATAGTTCAAAAGCGTACGACCGTTCATACGTTGCGGGCCTTGCTTAATCATCATAAAGATACCACCACCATCGGGATAACCCAAGGCTGCCGCCTCTTCAGCACTAAGCTTCCTATCATTGGGAGCCATACCTTCAGTTTCAGCCAGATCATCAGGCACGGGAACTTCGTCAAAGTTCTGTCCATTGATTGTAGAGAACTTGGCATCAATCTGTACACCACCTGGGAATAAAGAGTCGATCACCGTTGCAAAGCTTGAAAAGTCGACCACAGCATAATATTTAGCATTGATACCAAAGTTTTGCTGCAATGTTTGACGCACTAACTCTACACCTTGATTCTCATTTTGCTCCCCTATAGTAAAGGCTGCATTGAGTTTCATATTTGGTCCTTGACTGGCATCACCAACGCCAGGAATATTCACCAGAGTGTCGCGCATGAAACTTACCAACTGCATCTTGCCACTTCTACCGATGTTTAAGACCATGATACTGTCTGAATGCGCCACGTCAGAGCTTTGTCCTGGGCGTTGGTCTGCACCTAGGAGAAGAATGTTCACAGAACCGTCTGAATTCCCCGCACCATGAAACTGTTCCGCCTTAATCGCACCTCCTTCACGACTAATGCCTCGCTGATAGCCATAAATGAAGAAGCCTACCATAACTAAGAGGAGAGCAAGTAAAGCAAAGAAAATACGCTTCAACCAGCTTTTCTTTTTTTTCGGCTTTCTGGGCACTTCTTCTGTTTCAGAGTCAGCTACGTTTGGCGTTTCTGTTTTCTTCCTGCCTTGACGCCCAGAAGTTAAAGGAGACTTAGCCCCTGTTGAGCGCCTCGCTCTACTCCGACTTTCAAAAGACGGAGATTCAGAAACAGTTCGTTCCTCCTCCATATCTGCAAGATATTCTTCCTCAAAAGCTTGGAAACCCTTAAGCTCTTGAAGCAACTCATAGTATTCTTGTTTTTCACGTTCGCTTAAATAAGCCTTGTTTGCTTTTAGATATTCAAAGCGTTTTTGTCTATTATCTTTCATTACCTGTCTATTACACCATACTCCACAAATAATGTCAACTGCCTACCACAAAGCCCCCTATAGAGTTATCTGTGAGAATGCCTATTAAACAACCTTCAATGAATTTCAACCCAAACAGAGTAAAAAGGTACAGCTGAAGGCGCTGAGGGTGTAAATTTCACAAAGTGAATGTTGACATCGATAAAATCACTTCCTCAGCTTCTGAGTTGAAATACCTTGATATTTTGAAAGAATTTCCTATAAAAAACTTCGCTAATCCTAATGAGAAACTTATTGCTGCTAAGGAAGAAATCAAAAAGACCATTGAAATCTATCAATAGTCAGCTCTAGCCAAGTTCACTTTTTTCTGTCATCACATGCCTTAACAACCAAGACATCTATAATGTAAGCTACTCAATATCGAATGATACATAAATCCCCAAGTTCTTCGCCGCAACTTGGGGATCGTTTACACTTATTAAAAGCACGTCCTGTGGTTCAACCTGTCCATGTTACTTATCTGTACGCTTGTACCAATGCCAAAGAAAAGTGACTGCAATATCCGAGATAATAGATATCGTAATCTCCTCACTTTGCCTTACCTGACAATGGAACAGGAAACATGGGTATGAAAGAAGCCACAAAACCGCCTAGCTCAACACAAAAGAAGGAGAAAATAAGCAGTTGCCAGTTATGCTTTTTACCAAGCTACAGGAGTTCCATCATTTTGCACGAAGTTCTGTTCGGCTTAGGCGCTCATACCACAGCTTTTGCCTACGTGACAGAGCAGAAAAAAGCAGGTCTATCGTTGGTAGCATTAAAAGTATCAAGCAAAGAGTAATCAGCAAAAAGTTTTGTCCCAGTTCATTTTCTGCTACATAGCCCGAGCGTTGAAGGTAATAGCCTAAAAGTCCTAAAATCCCAAAATTGACCAGAAATAAGAGTTGTCGGATAAAAATATTTATACGACCAGCTTCTATTTTTATTTTGAGCAGTTTTTGACCAAAAGTTCCTCTAAAAAGCAGAGGAACTGCTACAAAAACTATGAGCAACGCCATATAAAAATGGGGAACAAAAGCTGCTATAATTTCCATCAAGATAATATCCACACCGAAAGCAATACTACGCCGTATCATACCGACTTGAACAGGAACTGGCTGCTGTATATCTAAGTCTGGTAAAACTTTCACAAGTAAGCAGGCTATCCCAAACCCTATCAAGCTCCCAGCTGTATTAAGCAGGAGATCATCCACATCGAAAAGCCGATAAGGGCGAGGATACAGTCCAAAAAGGGCAGAGCGTTGCAAAAACTCAAAGGACAAGGTCAAGAGAAAGCTCAAAACAAAGGATTGAGAAAAACTTCTCTTAAACAGATAGCGCAAATATATCCCAAAAGGCAGCGTTAATAATAAGTTGAAAAAGGGCTGAATAAATGTTGGAGCTTTCAACGCCAAGATCCATGTACTCTTGTCACTTAATTCTAGAGGATTGTAAGCTATAAACTGACGCACAAACTCAAGAGGAACAAGATTTTGCTTTGGTCCCGTCATCTGCGCCACTTGTTCTACATTTGGCAGTGGAAAAATCGTCATCGCATAGGCACAAACCAGATAAAGTATGAATGAAAAATTAACGAAAAAACGCCAAGGGTTAACTCGGCCGTACTTCCGATATTGAACAATCATATAAGGGATGAGGCTGATCAGGAAGAAAATAAAGAAAAGCAGTACACCAATTTGGATAGCATGGAGATAAGACAGCATAAGAATCCTTTTTTAATTCATTTTAACCTCATTATATCATCAAAAATCACAAATCAAAACTTCAATACTCTGTCAATGTACATGACGTAAGGTCTGGAAGTCTAAAGCTTACGACTCACAACTTTTACTGGATGAAAGGCCACAGCAGACTTTAAAACATGTAGATACTTATAAGACTAAAAGCAATTTTCCAAAAGCTCCAGCATCACTCTCTCTGATATTATTTTTCCTAGAAAAATTAGTCTAGAACAAAAAACTAAAGCTGTAAAATCGACCAAGAGAGAAAAGAAGAACCACTTCTTGAACGATTTTACAGCTTTTATCTTTTAGACAAATTTTTCAAATGCAGCAGATTACAAAAGCTCACGGGCTTTTTCTTCAATAAAATCTGCAACTTGGGCGATTGTTTTACCGGTACTGTCCAACAAAATCGCATCATCTGCTTGTTTTAAAGGTGACACAGCACGCGTACTGTCCTTGTAATCACGCGCTACAATCTCCCGTTTGAGTTCTTCCAAATCCGTAGGAATATTTTTCTCCAAGTTTTCTTTGTAGCGACGCGCTGCTCGCTCTTCCACTGAAGCCACAAGGAAAATTTTCAAATCCGCATGTGGGAGAACAACTGTACCGATGTCACGGCCATCCATAATGATTCCTCCCTCGCTCGCAATACGCTGCTGCTCTGCAACCAAAAACTCTCGCACAGCACTTAGAGCGGAAATTTTCGAAACATTTTGTGTTACTTCATTTGTGCGAATAATTTTAGTGATATCCTCCGTCCCCAAAAACACAAGCTGACCGTCTGCTGTATTTTTGAAAAAAATTGGCTTTTTCTTAATGATATCAATAATTTTTTGTGGATCCTCTGTTTTATTTTGGAGGGCAACTAATGTCGCAGCACGATACATGGCTCCTGTATCCAGATAGATAATCCCTAGATTCTGGGCAACGATTTTTGCAACGGTTGATTTCCCACTTGATGCGGGACCATCAACAGCAATTTGTAACTTTATCATGTTTCTTTCCTATTCTTACTTTCAATACTTCATCATTCTCTCAGTTTCAATACTTGCCCAGGTGATATTGCCGAACCATCTGCATTATATCCTGTTGCCGAGATATTGTTGAGACGCGCGATAACGGACCAATCCACCCCAGTTTTAGCAGCTATCTTACTTGGATCATCTCCAGCTACAATCGTATAGGTTGCTCCTTCTTCAGCTGAAGAATCTTCTGTCGTTTCTGATGGAACAGTTGTACTTTCTTCTGGCTTAACTTCTCCAGTATTTTGCTCTGCTTGCTGTTCGCCATTTTGCTCCACTTTATTTTCTGACGTTTCCTGAGCAAAGCCTCCACTTTGTTGCGTTTGATTATTCCAAAGAATAAAGGCAATCATAAAGCCAACCAATAAGAACATTGTAACCACGGTAAAGGTCAAAGCACGCGAAGTTAACGACTTATTACTGCCTTGTTTCTTCCCCTTCCCACCTGAACGTCTCCTCTCAGAGTCCTCACGCATGGCTTTATAGATTTCTTTGTCCCATGGTTCTTTTTCTGCCACATCTTTTTCCTTTCCTTTTTAGTCTTTTTATATTATCATCAATTTATGAAAGTAAACATAATACCAGAAAACTGCATTGCATGCGGTCTTTGCTATTTACACGCTCCAGATGTCTTTGACTACCATGATAATGGTATCGTTAAATTAAATAATTCAGACAAACTTGAAGAAAAATATATTTTTGATGATAAAATAATAAATGCAGCTAAGGCTTGTCCAACGGCTGCGATAAAGATTACCAAATCTTAAAATATTAAACTCTGATACTTATTTTATCATAAAATTACTCCTTTTTCTAACTATTTTGTGATGTCAAACATGTCTTCTTCATGTATATATGGCTTATGTTTGTTGCATAAGTTTTTTTATTTTTATTTTTTTAAATTAAAATGACAGATTTATGAAACCAGTTTCATAAATCCTTGCAAATGTTTTCAGTTTATAGTACACTAAGACAGTAATAATTATATTATATAAAAACTTAAAGGAGGTTACTCAATTGAGTATCGGAATTGTTATTGCGAGCCACGGTGAATTCGCCGCAGGCATCAAGCAATCTGGTTCAATGATCTTCGGTGAGCAAGAGAAAGTACAAGCTGTCACTTTCATGCCTAACGAAGGACCAGACGACTTGCGTGCCAAGATCGAAGCCGCTATCGCAACATTTGATGCTGAAGATGAAGTCCTTGTCCTTGCTGACTTGTGGAGCGGTTCTCCATTCAACCAAGCAAGTGCAGTGATGGGTGCAAACCCAGAGCGTAAGGTAGCTATCATCACAGGCCTCAACTTGCCAATGCTTATTCAAGCCTATACAGAACGTATGATGGATGCTTCTGCAGGTGTTGAACAAGTTGCAGCAAACATTATTAAGGAAGCGAAAGCTGGCATCAAAGCATTGCCAGAAGAGCTTAATCCTGCTGAAGAAAGCGCTGCTCCAGCTGAAGCTGGTGTATCTGCTGCCGCTATCCCAGAAGGTACTGTTATTGGTGACGGTAAGATTAAAATTAACCTTGCCCGCATCGACTCACGCCTTCTCCACGGTCAAGTTGCAACCGCTTGGACTCCAGACTCAAAAGCAAACCGTATCATCGTTGTTTCTGATGCTGTAGCCAAAGATGAGATGCGTAAAACACTCATCACACAAGCTGCACCTCCAGGTGTTAAAGCCAACGTTGTCCCTATCAAGAAAATGATTGAAGTTGCTAAAGATCCACGTTTTGGTGAAACTAAAGCTCTTCTCTTGTTTGAAACTCCTCAAGATGCACTTGCTGCTATCGAAGGTGGAGTTCCTATAACTACACTTAACGTGGGTTCTATGGCACACAGCACAGGTAAAACAATGCTTAACTCAGTATTATCTGTCAACAAAGATGATGTTGCTGCTTTTGAAAAGTTACGTGATCTCGGCGTTCAGTTTGACGTTCGTAAAGTCCCTAACGATTCTAAATCTGACTTGTTTGCTTTGATTAACAAAGCAGATGTTAAGTAAAATTAAATATTATTAGGAGAAATTTATAAAATGAGTATTATTTCAATCATTTTAGTTCTTATCTTCGCGTTCTTAGCTGGACTCGAAGGTATCTTGGACCAATGGCAATTTCACCAACCAATCATCGCCTGCTCATTGATCGGTATCGCTACTGGTCACATGGCTGCAGGGATTATCTTGGGTGGTTCATTGCAAATGATCGCCCTCGGTTGGGCTAACGTTGGTGCCGCTGTCGCACCTGATGCTGCACTCGCTTCTGTTGCTTCTGCTATCTTGATGGTTCAAGGTGGTAACTTCGACCTTACACACATCACTGGTGTTATCGTACCTGCCGCTATCCTCTTGGCAACTGCTGGTCTCGTACTTACTACTTTGGTTCGTTTCCTCTCAGTTGGTATCGTTCACTTAGCGGATGCTGCTGCTGAAAAAGGTTCTTACTCAGGTGTCGCTGGTTGGCACATGTTCGCACTCCTTCTTCAAGGTTTGCGTATTGCTATCCCTGCTGCAATCATCCTTGCTATCCCTGCTGAAACAGTAACTGCTGCCTTGAACTCAATTCCTGATTGGGTATCTAAAGGTCTTGCTGTTGGTGGTGGTATGGTTGTTGTTGTCGGTTATGCGATGGTTATCAACCTCATGGCAACTAAAGAGCTTTGGCCATTCTTCTTCCTCGGATTTGTACTCGCACCACTTTCTGCAATCACTTTGATTGGTATGGGTATCCTTGGTGTTGTTATCGCTCTTATCTACCTCAATCTTTCTAATAACGCTGGTAACGGTGGAACTGCTGCTTCAAGTGGTGACCCAATCGGCGATATTCTCAATGATTACTAATTAGGAAGGAGATTTTATAAAAATGGAAAATACAAATAAAAAGTTTAGCCTTTCTAAAAACACTCGTTTAAGCGTTATGTTCCGTTCAATGTTCCTTCAAGGTTCTTGGAACTACGAACGTATGCAAAACCTTGGTTTCCTCTACTCAATCATTCCAGCATTGAAGCAGTTCTACAAACCAGGTTCTGAAGAAGCTAAAGAAGCTTTGAAACGCCACATGGAGTTCTTCAATACTCACCCATATGTAGCCGCACCTATCGTTGGTGTTACATTGGCCCTTGAAGAAGAAATCGCAAACGGTGTCGAAATCGACGAAGCTGCTATTCAAGGGGTGAAAGTCGGTATGATGGGACCTCTTGCTGGTATCGGTGACCCTGTCTTCTGGTTCACAGTACGTCCTATCGTTGGTGCCATCGCTGCCTCACTTGCAACTGGTGGTTCTATTATCGCTCCAATCTTCTTCTTCGTTGTTTGGAATGCAATCCGTATCGCTTTCTTGTGGTATACACAAGAGTTTGGTTACAAACAAGGTACTGCAATTACAAGCGACCTCGGTGGAGGAATGCTTCAACAAATTACTAAAGGTGCATCTATCCTTGGTATGTTCATCCTTGGTGTATTGATCCAACGTTGGGTTAACATCAGCTTTACTGGTCCTAACGCAATGCTTCCTTCTAAACCTTTAGCAGACGGTGCATATGTTGGTGAATGGCTAGATAAGGCAGGCAAAGTTGTGGTTCAAGGTGCTCAAACTGGTACCACTCCTGAGGGAGTTGCTAAATTCGATTGGCTTGATCAAGCAGGTAACGTTGTAGGTAACGGTGTTGCGGGTCAAGACGGTTTTGCACATTATGTAACTGTGGATCAACTTAACGCGATTGATGGTTCTACATTGAGCCATATCTTAAATCAAGTATCATCTGGCCTTGGCTTGAGCCCAGAACAAACACAATCACTTCAAGACGTGTTCAATTCATTAATTCCTGGATTTATCGCATTACTCTTGACTTTCCTTGTTCTTTGGATCTTGCGTAAATGGAAAAACAAAAATGCTCCATTGTTCATTATCATGGGTATGTTCGTTCTTGGTATCATCCTTCACGTTGCAGGTCTTGCTTAATAAGATTGTAAAACAAGAACAAAATCGTCGTGTTTTAACGGCGATTTTTTAATGAGATTATTTTTGTTATAATAAAGATATTACTATCGTTAGGAGCACTAAAAATTGGCACAATCACTTAATACCAAGGTAGACTTTACCACATCAGCTATCGCTTACTTAGGTTTTGCTGAATACGGTAAAATTATGATTGGAGATAGGGCTTTTGAATTTTTCAATGATTCAAATGTCGAAAAAAACATGCAATTCCCCTGGGCTTCTATCGCACGTGTAGAAGGCGATGTTTCCGTTTCCCGAAAGGGAAAAGTTAAAATTGGACGTCAGTTTATCATCGTCTTCCGTAATGAACAACGTGTGCGCTTTGCCTCAAAAGATTCTGGTACTATCCTTAAATACATTCGTCAGTATATCGGAAATGAAAAAGTAGTTCGTCAGAAAGGATTATTCGATAAATTCTTCAGCCTTTTTCGCCGCAAAAAGAAGTAAAAAGGTTGCGCTTTAAGAGAAGCTGGGACAAAAGTTTCAAAAATAAAAACGTTTAATCACATGCTGAGCAGATTAAGCGTTTTTATTTTTGATTTTGCCTGAAAATCAATATTTTCATCCCCAACTCTTTTCAGCAGAATCAGCTCCTCCATTACTCAATGTGTTTATAAATCTCTTTCTTCTTTACTTCTCTCACGTCTAAACATATTAAAATACAGTTTATCTAAAACTTTGTCACGATAGTCTTTTCTCCCAATAAAACGTGTCACCTTACTAAAGATATAACAAGAAAGTAGAGTAACGGCAAAATTAGGAAAGGCCAAGTAAGTTATCAAAGAGAGACCCATGACGACTACATCAATACCGAAGAGCACACGATCAATGGTGAATTCCCAGCGGTCTTCCATGATACGACTCAGAAGTATAGACCCTCCAAAAGTTCCTTCGGAAACAACGACCAGTCCTGCTCCTATGCCTGACAAAATACCATCCGATATTCCAGCAAAGATAATTTGACTGAATTGGAAACCATCAATTCCCATGGCTTCATAAATCAGCATCCATAAACTCATAGCCGCAGCGCCTGGGATACTAAGAAGCAATTCCCGCCGACTTAGAAGTTTCCAACCAAAGAGAAACAAGGGGATATTAACAACAAAAAAAGTCAACGCAGGGTTTATTCCAAAAACAAAGTCGACAAATACCGAAAAACCGGCAATACCATTACTAGCTAAATAGTTAGGTATTACAAAAAGCCTCACCGATAAAATATAAAACCCTACTCCAATAATAAGAACAATCAAATCCTTGATAAACTGTTTATCTATCTTCACACCAATAACTGACATAAATTCCCCCTTTGTTCTATAATAACATTTGCCTTTTGAAAGAACTAATGATTTCTGAACGAAATTTTCACATCCAATGAAATTTTATTCATTTTCTATGAAGTTTTCATGTAAAGTGTTTGAATTACAGAAAAAAAACGTAAAACATGGTAAGATAGAAGTAATGGAAACTTATGATTTCCATAAACAAGGAAAATAACCCCTAAGTAGCATTAGAAGGAACTTCTGAAATCATTCAGTACTGATGTAAAAAAACATTAGACTGGATTGAACTAAAAATAGCTCCCACATCCATGGCTTCGTGGTAGAGCAAGAAGTCCAATTGGTATTCTACTTTCAACAGGTTATTGCGAAGTTTAAATTAAAAAAAGGGCAGATTTTGCCAAAACTCCAGATTTTAGAAGAAATTCAAAATCTCTAAAAACTTTTTTTAATAACGGTTTAGAATAAGACGGAAAGAGAGGAAATCTCAATCATATACCTAGATAATGCGGCAACAACTCCTCTACTGCCTGAAGTTGTTGAAGCCATGACCGATGTTCTCCTACATAACTTTGGCAACCCTTCTAGTACACATAGTTTTGGGCGGCAAGCAAGTCAAATCGTGCGGCAAGCACGTGAAACGATAGCCCAGGCACTACACGTATCACCTGGCACTATCACATTCACCTCTGGTGGAAGCGAATCAAATTCGACTGCCTTGATCGGTTACGCTTTAGCTAATCGCCAAAAAGGGAACCATATCATTACTACAGCGATAGAACATCCTTCTGTACTTAATGCACTTAACTACTTAAAAAGCCGTCATGGCTTTGATGTTACCTTCGTCCACCCACAAAATGACGGTTCTTTTCCTGCGCATTTGATTAAAGATCTACTTCGTGAAGATACTCTTCTGGTATCTATGATGATGGCCAACAATGAAACCGGGCAACTGCTTCCTATTAAGGAAGTCGGGCAACTTTTAGAAAATCATCAAGCAGTCTTTCATGTTGATGCAGTGCAAGCTATGGGAAAAATCCCCGTATATCCTGAAGATTTGAAAATAGATTTTCTCTCAGCCAGTGGTCACAAATTTCATGGCCCTAAGGGTGTCGGCTTTCTCTATCACCGCCCTAAACTAAAGTTTGACAGTATCATTCATGGTGGTGAGCAGGAAGAAAAACGTCGTGCAGGTACAGAAAATCTTCATTCTCTCATAGGCATGGCTAAGGCTTTACAAATCGCTACCGAGAACATGAACAGTAACTATTTACATGTCGAAAAACTAAAATCTCTGCTGCTTCAAGACCTCGCAAATGTAGATTATTATACCCATGAGTTCGGTCCCTCCATGCCTCATGTTGTCAATCTTGGCTTTCCAGGACAAAACCATGATTTGCTTTTGACAAAACTTGATTTATCAGGAGTAGCCATTTCAACGGGGTCAGCATGTACTGCGGGAACAGTAGAGCCCTCACATGTTCTTGAAGCGGTGTATGGAAGTCAATCACCTCTGCTGAAGGAAAATATCCGTGTTTCCTTTTCAGAACTCAATACCGAAGATGAAGTTCACGCTTTTGTTAAACTATTAAAAGAAAGGGCATTATAATTATGGCTTTTATTACTGAAAAACTTCTTGAAGACTGCAAATACAGCTACAAGTTGTCACCCAACGTTAAAAAATTCACCCTCAAAGATACAACCTTCGTTCAAAACAATGTTGGAAATTTTGAATTCAAACGTATACTTGAGGAAGTTCCAAATTCAGGACAAGGTTTCCTCCTAAAAATCATCATCAACCCCGATTTGACTGGATTTAAAATGTCAGTCACTGATAAATCAGGCTTACGCAATGTTAATATTTTCAAAAATGCTAATAAAATCATCCAAGACAAATTTTACTTCCAAATGGATGTTTTCGTTGATCGTGATATTTTCATAAAGACTGAAGTATAAAAAACACCTGAGTTTTGGGAGCTATTGAAAAAAACAAAAAAATTCATTTTGCTACATCTATCAATTCTGTAGTGGCCAGCACTAAAATAGAGTTACAGTAAACAGTAAAAAGTTGTCGTTAGGCAGCTTTTTTAGTTTTATTTGAGTACTATGACATTCAGTGGAGTTGCTTCCCCCGAAAAATATTATAGCTCCTGAATTTCTATAGCTTTTCTACAAAAAATAGCAGTATATTTTGGTTCTGTATAATCTGTGGTGGTAGATTAAAATCTA
>NZ_WIVG01000001.1 GCF_016758115.1 Lactococcus garvieae | reverse complement strand
ATTTGTTTTTTTTTACTGTCCGTTTTATTTGGAGCTTGACAGAGGCGAGAATGCTCACAATCTTTTTTTCTTGTGTCAGTTGAATACTATTAAATTAATCACACCATAGAGAGATTTTCGATATTAATCGCCTTTCATACGGTTACACAGGACTGATTACAGCCAGTCCTTTTTTATATTTTCGTTTTATCAAGAGCCCCATGAAATTCAAGAAAAACAAATCTAAAAAGATTGCCAGTCGTTGCTAGGGTCGTCGTCCTCTAAGACATCTATTTCAGTATTTTTTGAGGGGAGCATCATAATACCAAGAAAAATAAGTGTTCCTGGTCCAATAAGCAAATTTACGAAAATCAGGGCTACTGGGAAACCAGTGTCTCTCAAGCGTCTAACCGATAGAGAAATATTCGGAATAATGACCACCAAAAATGCAGCTATGTAAGCAAAAAATGCTAATAAATATATTGCTGACCACACCAAATTAGAAAAATCTGTGTACGTAAGTACAAAGAGTCCTGCATACGTCGCTGTAAAAAAGAGTAATTGAATCAGAAACATCCACCAAAATTGGCTTCGACTTGATTTACCTTTAAAATCGCTGTAACCTTTCCAAAAATGCTTGAAAGCACTAACCATAATCATCCTCTATTCTGTTTGTATTGATTTTACATAATATTAGTTATGTAAAATATCAAAAAGTGAAAAACCTAGCCTGTAAATTAGGCTAGAATTTTTTATCAACTTATCTCTGCGATTATGCTATTTAAATCCGACAGAGCACGTTCGGCAACTTTAGTATAACGTTCTTTTTTATCACGAATACGTGGACCTTCGAGCTCTTTAACAATACCGAAAGTTACATTCATAGGTTGAAAGTGTTTGCTATCTGTATGGGTAATATAGTACGGCAAGGCACCAATAGCTGTGGTTTGCGGAAAAACAACTTCTTCTTCTCCCTTAAAGAGTCGAGCTGCATTAATCCCAGCAACCAGACCACTTGCAGCAGATTCAACATATCCTTCTACACCAGTCATTTGACCAGCAAAGAAAAGATTAACTTGTTTCTTTGAGCGGAAAGTTTGCGTGAGAAGATTGGGTGAATCCATATAGGAATTGCGGTGCATTACCCCATAACGGACAAACTCTGCATTTTCAAGTCCTGGAATCATCCGGAAAACGCGTTTTTGCTCCCCCCATTTAAGATGGGTTTGGAAACCGACGATATTATAAAGGGAAGCCGAGGCATTGTCTTGGCGGAGTTGAACTACAGCGTAAGGTGTTTTAAAATCTCCATCGCGTGGTCCTGTGTAAGAATCAGGATATTCCAAGCCTACAGGTTTCATAGGACCAAATAGCATTGTTTTATACCCACGTTTAGCCATCTCTTCGATAGGCATGCAGCCTTCAAAAACTTTTAAATCTTCAAAAGCATTAAGAGGAGCTTCCTCTGCCTCAATCAATGCTTGTTGGAAATTATTAAATTCCTCCTTGGTCATCGGGCAATTGATATAATCTGCTTCACCTTTATCATAACGCGATTTCTTATAAACTTTACTATAATCAATGCTGTTTGCATCAATGATTGGTGCGGCAGCATCGTAAAAGTAAAAGCCTTCACCATCATTAAAAGCATGAATTTTTTCAGCTAAGGCATCACTGGTTAAAGGACCGGTAGCAACTATCGTAATTTCCTCTTCTAAGTTGGGAAGAACTGTAATTTCTTCACGAATGACCTCAATCAAGGGATGTTGTGATATAGTTCTAGTGATAAATTCGGAAAAGGCTTCGCGATCAACAGCTAGGGCTCCTCCTGCAGGAACTTGTGTTTTTTCTGCAGCTTGCATCATGATAGAGTCTAAACGGCGCATCTCTTCCTTTAGAAGTCCAACTGCATTAGTAATAGCAGCGCCACGGAAAGAATTTGAGCAGACCAATTCTGCAAATTTATCCGTTTTATGCTGGGGCGTCGCTTTCACCCCTCGCATTTCATATAGCTTTACCGGAATTCCTCGTTTCGCAATTTGATAAGCTGCTTCTGAACCAGCCAGTCCCGCACCGATAACATTTATATGTGTTTTTTTCATCGTAAACTTTCTAACATCAACACATTTTGCATATTTAAAATTATGTAAAATGCTCTATTTTTGTTTTTCTTCTTGATAGTCACAGGTTTCATTGCTACAAACAACCTGCTTGCCGCCACCACGTACTTTCTTTTCAACTAGGAAGTGCTCACATTTTGGACAAGAGCGACCAACAGGTTTGTCCCAGCTGGTAAACTCACAGTCTGGATATCTGTCACAGCCATAAAAAAGACGATTCTTTTTGGTTTTTCGTTCAATAATCTGCCCTTTGTGGCAACTTGGACAAGTTACACCAATTTCTTTCACGATAGCTTTAGTATTGTGACAATCTGGGAAATTACTGCATGCATAGAACTTGCCATAGCGCCCTAACTTGATAACCATAGGATGACCACAGACCTCACAATCAAAGCCAGCGGGTTCATCCTTGATGACGATTTTTTCCATTTCTACTTCAGCTTTGTCAAGCTCTAGGGCGAAAGGTTTATAGAACTGATCAACAACATCAACCCAGCGACGCTGTCCTTCTTCTACCTTGTCTAAATCTTTTTCCATTTCTGCTGTGAATTCGGTATTTACAATATTAGGGAAAAATTCAATAACCAGCTTGTTTACGATTTGACCAAGTTCTGTTGGTTCAAATCGTTTTGCGACTAATCGCGCATAATAACGCTTTTGAATTGTATCAAGTGTAGGGGCATAAGTTGATGGCCGACCAACGCCATTTTCTTCCAAAACTTTAATCAA
Organism: Lactococcus garvieae; assembly: GCF_016758115.1. GTDB lineage: Bacteria > Bacillota > Bacilli > Lactobacillales > Streptococcaceae > Lactococcus > Lactococcus muris. The sequence goes on along the minus strand of NZ_WIVG01000001.1, from coordinate 152,720 downwards.
AGTGGCTTCACTATAGCGTGCAGGAGGCTGAGTAAAATGTTGTTCCGGCTTGAGGTTAACTTTTTTAACAATATCTCCTGCCACCATGTCTGGAAGCATATTATTCTTTTCAGAATCATTATAAATTGCTAAATACCCCTCAAACTTAACTTGCGAGCCATTCGCTACAAAAGTCACACCGTTTTGCGAAAGGTTAACCTTCATTGTATCAAAAACAGCAGCAGTCATCTGACTTGCAACGAAACGGTTCCATATTAAAGTATAGAGTTTCAACTGGTCCTTGTTTAAGTATTTTGCAATAGACTCTGGAGTATTCAAAACATTGGTTGGACGGATAGCCTCGTGGGCATCCTGAGCACCAGCTTTATTAGATACTTTAGAACTGTGCTTACTATATTTCGCACCAAAATGCGCCGTGATAAACTCAGCTGCTACACCTTGGGCAACAGGGGAAATGCGAGTAGAGTCAGTACGCATATAAGTAATTAGTCCTTGATGACCTTGAGCACCAAGAGTTATCCCTTCATAGAGTTGCTGTGCAACCATCATCGTTTTACGCGTACGGAAGTTAATTTTATTCGCTGCATCTTGTTGCATTGAACTAGTTGTATAAGGTAGCGGTGCGTTTCTACGGCGTTCCTTCTTTTCTACCTTGTCAACGTTGAATTCTGGACCAGACAAACGTGCCATGACTTCCATGACATCATCATTGTTATCCAGTGCGCGCTTCTTACCATCAACGCCCCAGAAAGCAGCCTTAAACTTTTTCGTTCCTTTTTTAAATTCACCATCAATTGACCAGTATTCTTTAGGAACAAAAGCATTGATTTCATTTTCACGATCAACGATAAGCTTAAGCGCAATGGACTGTACACGTCCTGCAGATAATCCTTTTTTTACTTTTTTCCAAAGAATTGGACTAATTGAATACCCAACCAAACGGTCTAAAACTCGTCGTGCTTGCTGAGCATCAACCAAGTCAATGTCTATGCTTCGTGGTTCTTTAAAAGCACTTTTGACAGCATCTTTAGTAATTTCATTGAAGACAACGCGATTTTTGTCCTCTAATGACAGGCCTAAAATGTGGGCTAAATGCCAAGCAATAGCCTCTCCTTCTCGGTCCGGGTCACTTGCGAGATAGACAGCTTTAGCGGCTTTAGCCTCTTTTTTAAGGCCATTTATCAGAGGTGCCTTACCACGAATGTTAATATATTGTGGTTCATAATTATTTTCTATGTCAACAGACATTGTTGATTTTTTTAAGTCACGAATATGTCCAACAGACGCAACAACTTTATAATTACGTCCCAAATATTTTTCGATTGTTTTTGCTTTAGCAGGTGACTCAACAATTACGAGATTTTTGCCTTTTACAATTTTTTCTTTTTTCTTACTTTTCGTTTTTTTACTGTTTAATTTCTTTTTTGCAGTTACTTGTTTTTCGCTTGCTTTCGCCATATTTTTACCTATTTTTCAAAATTCAATAGTCTAATAATATAGGCTTTTAAGACAGATGTCAAGTAATAAAACCAAAAGTGTTTCTCTTATAGGAGAATTAAATGATTATTAAAAGACAAAAACGTCTTTCGTTCCCTATAATATATGCATGGAATCGATATTTTGTGTTTTTTGTTTTTAGAAAAAACTTATGGATAAATTCCTCTTTATCACTCAAAGAAATATTCATCTAAAATATCTTGACCATGTGTCACTAGCTTTGCCCCTTGCTGAATCAAACTGTTACAGCCTGAAGAATTTCTACTCAGAATATTACCTAGCACAGCAAAAACATCTCGATTTTCCTCCAAGGCCCAACTGCTTGTAATTAAACTTCCACTTCTTTGTTTTGCTTCAACAACAACGATTCCTCGAGAAAGGCCGGCAATAATTCTATTTCTATCTGGGAAATGAAATTTAAGTGGCGGATCACCTACAAGATATTCTGAAAGAACGAGTTCATTTGCTGCTAAGTACTCTTGTAATTTACGATTTTCTTTTGGGTAACTGATGTCTAAGCCGTTACCAATAACAGCAATGGTAGGAGTCTTTTGCCTTACAGCTGCAACATGACTTGATGTATCAATCCCACGTGCAAGACCACTTACGATGACAAACTTTTGTTTTAGCTCCTCGACAAGCTTATGTGTAACTTTTATCCCTTCTTTCGAAGTCTCACGACTACCGACAAAACCTATTTTGGGGAGATTGAGTAAGTCCAGATTCCCTTGATAAAAAAGCAGTACTGGGGGATTATATATTTCCTTAAGTCTTTCTGGATAGACCTCGTCCAAGATTGAAAAAGACGGAAATCTCTTATAAAGCCTCCTTAAGCCTTCAACATCTTGACCTTTATAACTTTCTATAAAATTAGGAACTGACTTTACTTCTGTTATATGTGCTATCTGCCGTAAGGTTATCTTTTCCTTGTTTTCCTTTTGATATGTAATAAGTTTCAAAATTCCACGGTTAGATACACCCGCTGTTTTCAATCTTAGTATTTCAAAGTTTCTCATTATGAAGCCTCCATTTTTACCTTCTGTTTAATTCATACGTAAAAAATAGAAGCTTTTCACAAAAAAACTGCATTTCTGCAGTTCTTTATTCCGCTTGCTCGATATCTTTTTTGAGCTGATCAAGATCAAACTTTGCTTGAAGGAAATTTTGAGATTTTGTTGGGAAATTTTGCTCTAAAGCATCCACTTGACCTATTTCTACTTTACCGGAAAAGCCAGTAAATCCTAAAATATGGCCACCAAAATCGCATGAATCAGCAAGAAAATGCAGATGGTAACCAGCGACACTTACACCATGAAACATTTCTGGTGTCCAAAAGCCGACAATAGTTCCCTTGACTTTCTCCTCTTTATACTCAGGTTGATTTTCTGCTACTTTAGCAAAGGGCTCTCCTTCCGCCGCACCTGGAGCCATACGCACGTGCATCATTTCAAAATCCCCAGCCATTTTGATTGTGTAGAAAGTATTTTCACTGTTAAACGCATTTTCAATTTTTTCAAAGAGTTCTTCGCTGGAAATTTTTTCTTCTTGTTGGAGAGAAAGTGTTGCTTCATGATGAGCTACGGCAGCGTAAGGAACACTTTCATCATCTTCTACTTGACGTACTTTTTTGTCCCCAGTCGCAATATAAGCTTTGCCATCTAGGACGATAAGCTCACCATTAATACCAGACAAAGTTCCGATACCAAAGCTGCCTTTTTTCAAGAGCTCTCCAATCGTTAAAGTTCCTTCGTAAAGTCCTGACATCAAAGCTGCAAGGGTGTTGTGTTGAAATAATTTCATTTATCTTTCCTTTCAAAGTATTCGATTCTTCAATACTCTAATTCTACCACATTATCACTTCTGCGATTAAAATAGGGATTGCTTGTTTGGCTATTTCTTCTAAAAAAGACTAAGCAACAGGCTTAGTCTTCAAACCATTTGTCAACTTGTTCTTTATGAGATTTAATCCACGCTGCTGCTGCTTGTTCTGGTGTTTTACCCTTTTGAACATCAAGCATTACGGATTCCATATCTTTTTGAGACCAGTTAAACTTGTCTAATACTTTATAGGCTTTCGGGTTATCTTCTTTAAGCCCTTTACGCACAATTGTATTGATATCTTCAGCTTTACCCATTGAGTTTTTTGGGTCTTCTAAATATTTCAAATCATATTGATTAAACATCCAGTGTGGGGACCAGCCAGTGATTACGATATCTTTGTGTTGCTTGATAGCTTCACCAAGGGCAACAGTCATTGCGCCAGCAGATGATGGGACTAAGTTCCAATCTTTCAAGTTAGTATAGTCTTTAAGGACTTTTTCTGTAGCTGCCATAACGCCAGCACCAGGTTCGATACCGATGATAGATTTATCAGCTTGATCTTTCAGATCTTCAATAGAGTTTGCCTTCATGTAGCTTGGAACGACCAGACCAACTTTAGCTCCCTTAAGGTTAGGGCCAAGCAATTCCACGGATTTGCTGAATTTTTTCCATTGCGTTTCGTGGGTGTTTGGCAACCAAGCAGAAACCATGCCGTCAGCCTGACCATTAGCGACAGTTTGCCAAGCAACTGTATTATCTAAAGCTGTCTTCTTAACATCAAAACCATGTTGTTCCATAGCCTGGCTTAATACATTAATGGCTGCAACTTCTGAATCCCAGTTCATATATACAAGTTCAACATTTTTATCTGCTGCTGTTTTCTTAAGTGTAACACCAGAAATTCCACCAATGATAAGAACGATAAGAGCTACAAGCGCCCCTCTTTTCTTCCATTTTTTAAGTTGCGGATTACCTTGTTTTTCTGTTGGAGCAACGTTAAGTTTTTGAGTGAAACGGTCAATGATGATAGCCAAAATAACCAAAGCAATACCGTTTACAAAACCTTTACCAATGTCCGCAGATTGCACAGCTGCTAAGACACCGCGTCCAAGCCCAGGTGCACCGATCATTGAAGCAATAACAACCATTGAAAGAGCCAACATAATTGTTTGGTTAACACCTGCTAAAATTGTTCCTTTTGCTAAAGGAAATTCTAACTTGAAGAGTTTTTGTCTTGGTGTCGAACCAAAAGAATCTGCTGCTTCGACCAATTCAGTTGAAACTTGACGGATACCCAAGTTTGTCATACGAACTGTTGGTGGCAAGGCAAAGATGACTGACGCAAATACACCAGGAACCACTCCGATACCAAAGAATGCAACGGCCGGAATCAAATAAACGAAACCGGGCATGGTTTGCATAAAGTCCAGTATTGGTTGCACAATCTTAGCGACGAGTTCGGACTTAGCCATCCATATACCTAAAGGAATACCGATAATAATAGAAACTAAACTAGAGAGCAAGACCAATGTCACTGTATTCATCAAGTCTGTCCATAAACCTTGATTGGCAATAAGAACTAAACCTAAGAATGTAAAGATAGGGAAGGCAATTTTACGTCCAGAAACTAAAACTGCCAAAAAAGTAACAACAATAATCATTAACCAAAATGGTACAGCTGTAAGTCCTGCAGTTACTGTATCCATAATTGCCGTACCAGCTTTTTGAATAATATCAAACCCAGCACTTAGATTACTTGTAATCCAATCTGTTGCAGTCGAAACCCAATCTGCTAAGGGTATCTTACCTATTGCTAACTCAATCATTATTTACCTCCTCATCGTCTACATCTGCTAAAGCTTCCAGTACTCGTCCGCGGATAAGAATACCTTTGAGGAATCCTTCATCGTCTACCACGGCAACAGGTGTTGGAGAGTCGTATATGATAGGTAAGATATCACTTACTAATGTTTCTTTACCAACTTGTCCAACATCTGTCATGAGAACATCGCGAAGAGATTTATTGGCTTGTTTTGCTTGAACTGCTGCTTCACTGGTAATAACACCGTAAAATTGACGTTTTTTATCGACAGCCATTAAAGAACTTACTTCTTCTGTTTTCATCTTTTTAAGCGCAACACTTGGACCATCAATATCAATGTTAGTTGTTAAGGCAGGAATCATAATGTTCTCCGCCGTGATAACTTTTGCACGATCAACATCTTCTACAAAGGTTTTAACGTAATCATTAGCAGGGTTAGTAAGGATTTCTTCACCTGTACCAATCTGCATGATTTTACCATCCTTCATGATGGCGATACGATCGCCGATACGTAATGCTTCATTGAGGTCATGCGAAATGAAAATGATTGTCTTTTGGAATTTTGCTTGAAGTTCCAAAAGTTCATCTTGCATCTCACGACGAATCAAGGGGTCCAAAGCTGAGAAAGCTTCGTCCATCAGAAGGATTTCTGGGTCATTGGCTAAAGCGCGCGCTAAGCCGACACGTTGTTGCATCCCTCCTGAAAGTTGGTTGGGGTATTGATTTTTAAAATCAAGGAGGTTAGCGTTGTCTAGGGCTTTTTCGGCACGCTTACGACGTTCCTCTTTTGGTACATTTTGTACTTCCAAACCGTATTCTGTATTTTCAAGAATCGTTCTATGTGGGAAGAGACCAAAATTTTGGAAAACCATACTCATCGTTTTACGACGAACTTTTAACAAATCTTCTTTATTCAATGTAGCAACATCTTCACCGTCAATGAAAATCTTACCGCTTGTTGGCTCAATCAAACGATTAAGCAGACGTAATAATGTGGACTTCCCTGAACCAGAAAGACCCATAATGACGAAAATTTCGCCTTCATTTACTTCAAAGTTGGCATCATAAACACCGACGCTCGCACCTGTTTTTCTTAAAATTTCGTTTTTCGACTCCCCCTGTTCGACCATTGCCAAAGCAGTTTTTACACGTTTACCAAATATTTTGGTTAAGTGTTCAATTTTAATTTTTACTGGCAAAATATTCTCCTTTACTCTTAAATAATTAAATACTTTTTGTTATTTAATCTCATTAAAGTGACCACTCTATATTAACAATGTATTGTCACTTTGTCAAATGAGTAAACTTATAAAAGCAGAAAATATTTTATATTGAAGAAAGAAAAGACTCACAAATATAAACAAAATCTCAAGTATGTTTATATTTGTGAGCGATTTTTATGAGTAAAGCAAAGCTTTATTAATTTTTGTAAAAGAAGTTTTGAAGAACTTGCAAGGCATCTGCTCCTCCCACAAAATACAGCGTATCATGTTGGTTGAGCGTCGCATACGGACCAGGAGAGATAACCAGTTCATCATTTTGTAGAATAGCGATTACCGTTACTCCAGTATTTTGCCAAAGGTTCATCTCTCCGATTGTTTTCCCCAAATTTTCTGAAGGTTCATTGAGTTCTAGTTCTATAGGTGTCATTGGATTAGACTTTTGGAAGTGTGCAGTTTGTCCAACCAGCTTATCCAAGGTAGATGAAAAGTTAGCAAGTTCTTTCTGTTGACGTGCAACACTCTTTAAAATATCGACCTGCAAGTCTTGAATTGTTTTAATTTCTTGGTGCTGGGCCAAATACTCTTGTGCTTTTTGTCGTGATACAATTACAACACCACTTCCATGAATGGAATCGACAATCCCCAAATCACTAAGAATACTGATAGCTTTCCGTGCTGTCTCCGGAGAAACACCAAAAGTCGTTGCCAATGTAGAACGCGCATAAATTTTTTGCCCTACTTTCAATTCATTGCGAACAATATTTTCAGCAATCAAGATGGCAATTTGCTGATATTTCGGTTGCCTTACCTTATTCACCGTATTCCTCCCTCGTATGTGATGTTAAATCTTGTAGCATTTCTGTAGGTAATGCCCTATGATTTCTATTTTAATGTAAAAATACAAAAAAAGATAGTAAAGTTAATGATATTGTGTATATACCATAACATGTATTTTTAATATGTTTTGTATAAGTAATTTATGATATAATGAACCAGAAAGTTTTAAAAATAGAAAGTGATGTTATGAACTGGATTTTTAGATTGTGTAAAGGAATGATTATTGCTCTTGGTTTCATTCTTCCGGGTGTTTCAGGCGGTGTTCTCGCTGCTATTTTAGGGATTTATGAACGAATGCTTCATTTCTTGGCTCATATTCGTCAAGATTTTAAGAAGAATTTTCTTTTCTTCCTCCCTGTTGGTATAGGCGGAATCTTAGGTTTAGTACTTCTTAGTAGACCCTTAGAATGGTTGCTTGCACATTATCAAGTCATCGTTTTATGGGGCTTTGCCGGTGCCATTTTGGGAACGCTCCCTTCTCTCTTTAGAGAAAGCTCTCGCCACAAGTCAAGAGACCAAAGCGACTGGGCTATTTTGGGGCTTACCTTTGTCCTATCCGCGATTATTTTGTATATGTTACCTGCAATCGCTGGTACAGTTCCAGCAAACTTTTTTGGTTTCTTTCTTGCTGGTATATTGATCGCCCTAGGTGTATTGGTTCCTGGACTTAGTCCTTCCAATCTTCTTTTAATTTTAGGTCTTTTCTCTCCGATGCTTGACGGTTTTAAAAATCGTGATATTCTTGGTGTTTTTCTTCCAATTGCCATTGGAGGAATGTTCGCTCTTGTGAGCTTTTCAAAGGTAATGGAAAGACTTCTCCTTAACTATCATTCGAAAGTGTATCATTTTATTATTGGTTTGGTCCTGTCGAGTACTTTACTTATTGTTGTCCCTACACAGAGTGCTGAAACGATCAGTTATGCTGGTGCAACCTTCTCAACTTTTATGATGAGTGCCTTACTTTTTGTAGTTGGGATACTTTTAGGACTTTGGATGAGTAAACTAGAAGAAAAATACAAATAGCTATTGGTAAGGAGCTATGCTTCTATTACGTCTTCAGAAATAAAAACGACTGAGAAAAATTTAATCAGTCGTTTTTATGGTTCTACTTCCACAAAGCAATATTTTTATCTGGCGCTAGGATAAACAATATTGTACCAATAACTTTGGTCTTGCAAATCTTAAAATTCCTTGGCTGCTGCTTCTACTTTACTAAGAAATTCAGACAAGAATTCTTCTGCCTTTTCAGGCTGATAAGCATGGCCTTCGACACTCAGAGAACTAAAATCTGTCCCGATAAATTCAAAAATCGCTTTCATATATTGAGTGCCTGTATCTTGTCCATTATAAAAACCACCGCTGGCTTGTAGATACAGTACTTTCTTGTCTGTTGCCAAACCTTTCGGCCCTTCTTCCGTGTAACGGAAAGTTTTACCCGCAACATTGACCGTATCAATCCATTTTTTAAGGCTAGCAGGAACCATAAGGTTCCATAATGGACTAGCAATGACTACTTTATCTGCTGAAAGGAATTGCTCTGTAAAGGCACCAAAACGTGCAACTTTATCTTGTTGTGATTCAGATAGGGCAGTAAATTCTACACCATTCTGCATGGTAATGAAAGCCGAAGCCATGTCTTGATCAATTTCAGGAATATTGGCTGAGAAGACATCGAGCACTTCGACCTCATCTCCTGCATTTGCGGCTTTATAAGCAGATACAAAAGTATCCAAGCCTTTGATTGAGAAGCTGTCTTCAGCTGTCAAAGGATGCCCTTTTACAACAAGTAATTTCGTCATTAATAAATCCTCCAAGATTTCATTTAATTTACATATGTAAACAATATTACTTTATCATTATATCAAAAACATTTTTGAAAGGCTATAATTTTAATATGTGAAATTCACCACAAACCTGTAAACGTTAAAACCACCTTGAAAAATGTCAAGATGGTTTTTGATTTTAGTGGCGAATTAAATAATCAAATGCACCCAAAGCTGCAGTAGCACCACTTCCCATTGCAATAATAATTTGTTTATAAGCAGAGTCTGTACAGTCTCCCGCAGCAAACACGCCAGGAACATTAGTAGCCCCTTGCTTATCGACGATAATTTCGCCCCGTGCTGTACGGTCAACAACACCGTCAAGCCATTCAGTATTTGGTACTAGTCCGATTAAGATAAAGACACCTGATAGTTCAAGAGTTACCTTTTCTTGTGTTTCGCGATTGACATAGTCTAAACTTTCGACCTTGTCCTTACCATGAATAGCTTTTGTTTCGACATTGGTCAGAACAGTTACGTTGTCCAGAGAATACAGCTTTTCTTGTAAAACTTTATCGGCTTTAAGCTCTGGTAAAAACTCTAAAACAGTCACGTGCTCAACTACACCAGCTAAGTCAATGGCTGCTTCAATCCCAGAATTTCCACCCCCAACTACGGCAACTTTTTGGCCTGCGAAGATTGGTCCATCACAGTGTGGACAATAAGCTATTCCTTTATTTTTGAATTCTTCCTCTCCCGGAATTCCGAGTGAACGCCAGCGTGCTCCAGTTGATAGTACAACTGTTTTAGACTGAAGAACTGCGCCATTTTCTAGTGTCACTTCAAGCAGATCTTTTTTCTCTAATTTCACCGCCTTTTGTGTTTTCATAATGTCTGTAGGATAAGATTTTACATGTTCTTCAAGCTGTGCGACCAGCTTAGGACCTTCAGTATAGGTTGTGCCGATAAAGTTTTCAATACCTAAGGTTTCTAATGGCTGACCACCAAATTTTTCAGCTAAGATACCCGTACGTATTCCTTTACGCGCTGCATAAATAGCTGCACTGGCACCTGCTGGTCCACCACCAACAACAAGAACATCGTACGGTTCTTTCTTATCAAATTCTTCACTGCCGGCCTCACCAAGGAGTTTGTTTAAAATCTCTTCAAGGCTCATACGACCACTTGAAAATTCTTCACCGTTAACAAAGACTGTTGGGACTGCCATCACACCTCGAGATTTTACTTCTTCTTGGAACATGCCGCCCTCAATCATCGTGTGTGTAATATTTTCATTAAGTACACTCATAATATTCAGAGCCTGTACAACGTCTGGACAGTTATGGCAAGTCAAGCTGACGTAAGTTTCAAAGTGATAAGGCTTATCTATAGCTTGAATACGTTTTTTAAGGTCTTCTTCAATCTTAGGTGCGCGACCACTAACTTGCAAAAGCGCCAAAACGAGTGAATTAAATTCATGCCCTAAGGGAATACCGGCAAAGGCAACACCTCGCATCTCGCCCTTACGTACCACAGCAAATCCAGGAGCTTTTACTAATTTTGCTTCCTCGACACTTATACGAGGTGACATCTCCGCAATCTCATTGACAAAATCACGGACTTTTTTACCGTTCGTATCATTTTCATCTGCTTTTACGCGCAAGGCGATATCATTTTCTAAAAGTTCTAAATATTGCTTAAGTTGTGCTTTAAGATTCTCTTCTAACATTTTTTCTTTCCATTCTTTTTAGCTTAAAAAAGGCGAGTAAGCTACTTCGCCTTCTTAAATTAAATCTTACCAACCAAGTCCAAGCCAGGTGTCAGTGTTTCGGCATTTTCTTTCCATTTTGCAGGACACACTTCTCCTGGATGATTACGGATATACTGTGCTGCATGCACCTTGTCTACCAACTGGCTCGCATCACGACCAATCCCATCTGCTGTAATCTCTACAGCTTGAACGACTCCGTCTGGGTCAATGATAAATGAACCACGTTGTGATAAACCAGATGTTTCATCTAAAACATCAAAAATACGAGAAATTTTTTGGGAAGGATCAGCAAGCATTGGGTATTCTACTTTCCCGATAGCTTCACTGTGTTCATGCCACGCAGCATGGACAAAGTGTGTGTCTGTTGAACATGAATAAACTTCAACACCTAGTTCTTTAAGAGTAGCGTATTGTTCTTGCAAGTCTTCTAGTTCTGTTGGACAAACAAATGAGAAATCTGCAGGATAAAATACAATAACATTCCATTTTCCTTTAAAATCATCTGAATTGACCGTTAAAAATTTCCCATTTTGGTAAGCTTCAGTAACAAATGGTTCAACTTCTTTTCCGATTAGTGACATAGATTTTCTCTCCAATTTTTCTATTATTTTTTTGTTCCCTAATAATTATTACAAAATGCTGAGTGTTAGTCAAAGAATCTGTTCATAATTTCGGAACAAATGAAACCGCTTAATGCTTCTGAATTATTACACTCTTGCTTTATAACCGTAAACAGCACTTTTGTGCTTGAGAAAAGGATAATTGATAATGTTCTGATTATTTTATAAAACAAAAAAATCCCGCTAGGGGAAAAATTTTATCTTGCAGTGAATGCTAAGTACTTATCTAACATAAAGGGACGTAAATAGGCTGTTGCACTACTTGTAGGAAGAATTTCTTCTGAAAGGGAAATACCAAGCTCATTTTGGATATATTTTCTGCGTTTCTGAATTCTATGCCAGATTTCGGGATACATTTGACGGATGTCAGCTCTTAGTTTTTCATCTGCTAAGAAAATACCACTTTCACAGCTTACGCCGGCATATCCCTGTACAGAAGGAATGATATCAATTTGGAAAAGCATTCCGCTCTTCAACTTTTCTGTTGACGCTGGATAAATAGGAGAGCTCAGCCATTCTTCGTCAGCTATCAGATGCCCTGGATTTAAGGTCCAACCATATTTTTCCTTGGGGAGAACTTCTTCGACTTTATTATACAGGTCTTGGCCTAACATTCCGATTTTAACTGTTTCCAACCATGTTTTCACAGCATTAAAATAAGGTTTAGCTACAACTTCCAAATAATCTTTTTCAGCATCAGGTAACTCTGAAAGTTTGCTTACAGCATATCCGCCTCTACTTTGAAGACCTCCCTTATAACCTGTTGTCATAGAAAGTCTGTCGCCTTTTTTGATAACTTTAGATCCCGGATAGATATTCGCTTTTTCAAACCGCTCACCAGTAGCCATAATTGTAACAACATTATGAGCCTGCCCCAGATCAGAGAGACTCTTCGCAACTTCCATCTCTGTCTTTCCAACCTCCACTTGATCCATTGTCTGCAAAATACAGCGCCCTGCTAATGCTGCGCCAAACTCATAATGCGCAAATTCATTAGCATTGTTTCTAGTACGTATGCCGCCTTCACCAATGAAAAGTTGTGTAGCATTTTCCATTAATACCTTGGGATATAAATTTTTTAGAGCCTGAACCAGATAGTAAGGAAGTTCAAAAAGTTGGGCATTATCTTCCGTGAAACTGGTGAAATTTTTCCAGCCTACAAGACCAATTTTCTTTGAATTTTCCAAAGCACATTGACCCAAAATTTCCTCCACGGTTCCTTTTTTAGGCATGGGCTGATTAGGCAAGGAAAAATGTGGCATGTGTATGGCTTTAGCTAAAAGTCTTGCCTTACTTGCTTTATTCAAATTCTCATTGCCCAATACCATGTAAACCTCACCAGTCACATGAAGAATGAGTAGAGCTTCTTCAAAACGTGGAAGAAAACCTGTTAAATATTCAAAGTTACTCCCATGTTCCAGATCAGCATAAATAACCAAACTGTCATAGCCTTTTTCTCGCATTTTTCCGAGTAAAGCAGTTTTTCTAAAAGCCATCGTTTCATCAGTCAAGGCAACTGGACTTAACTTGTTTTCAATAGCTGGGGCTTTAATCTGCTTAAGCTGAATCAATTTTCGCTCCTTTTTGTAAAAATAAGAATTGCCTAAAAAAGCAATTCCGTACTTAGTGATATTAATTTCTTAATTCTTTTAAAACAGACTTTAAATGTGAAAACTGCGAAGGCTCGGACAAGGAAACTGTCATTTCCCAAGCTTTTGTGCCTTCCTCAACTGCTAAAGAGAGAAAGATACGCTGAAAATGTGAGAGTGCCTCAGAATGAACGAGGTAATCAATCTCTTCTGGGGACAAAAAAATCTGATTTCGCTGAATTGCCTTGTTCAAATAGCGGAGCCAAAGCTGTGCATCTCCTCTAGATTTTTTAGCAGCAGCTTCAAAGTATTCTTTCCAACTCATTTATAACAACCTCAAAAGTTCTGATTTTTCTTGTAAATAATTTTTCAAAGCCTCTTTGCCATAAGCAATACTGTAGGCTTCTAAAACAACTGCAGGATCGGATGTTCCTTCCGAATAATTTTCCAACAAATCAAGTAAAGTATCTGGACTTTTTATTTTTAATTTTTTCATGATTTGTGCAATATCAGGAATGTCCTTTTCTCTTCCCGCCTGAATCTTATCAATCAAAACAGATTGAAGTGAAGAGAGATAAACTTCAAGATGGCTTGCCTTAAAAATCAAGACCCTATCCTGTTCAGAAAAAGACATGATTTGTCCAATCGAATGACTTAGCCAAGGCTCGTTCACAGTTCCTACATGAAATTCTTGGCCAATCTCTGCAATAATTTCTTCTACTTTGGAAGTGGATTCATAGAAAGCATCGATATCTTCAGTAGCTTTTAAACCGTGATACTCAAGCACAAAGCCACCCACACATTGTAAATTCAGATGGATGTCATTTTCTGACAGCTTTTCATTCAAACGTGTAAACAACTTATCATAATTCATAAATCATATACTTTCTTTTGAAAACTCTCCTTTTGATTATAGCATATAGCAGCGTATAAAAAAAGAGTTTTTATCTTTTAAAACAAGAAAAACACCTTTTGGCGTTTTAATTCCTGATTATTTCAAATGCAGTTTGTAAGTCTTCTAACAAGTCGTGAATATCTTCAATCCCTACAGACAAGCGGATTAATCCATCTTTGATGCCCACTGCTTCTCGAAGATGTTTTGGTATTGAAGCATGTGTCATTACCGCTGGAACCTCGATCAAGCTTTCAACACCACCCAGTGATTCTGCCAAAGTAAAATATTTTAGAGATTCGACAAAATATTTTACTTTACTTTCATCTTGGAGCTCAAAAGAGAGCATTCCGCCAAACCCTGACATCTGTTTAGAGGCAATTTCATATCCAGAATCTGTAGAGAGTCCTGGATAGTAGACTTTGCTCACTTGTGGGCTTTTCTCCAGAAATTCTGCAATTTTCTGGGCATTCGTTGCGTGAGCTTCCATACGAAGTGCTAAAGTTTTTATTCCTCGCTGAACCAACCAACTGTCTTGCGGTCCTAAAACACCCCCGATAGAGTTCTGCATAAAACCAATACGCTCTGCCAAGTTTGTATCGTTTGTTGTTACCAAGCCTGATACCACATCCGAATGTCCTCCCAAATACTTTGTTCCTGAATGAAGAACGATGTCTGCCCCCAAACTTAAAGGGCGCTGAAAATACGGCGTAGCAAAAGTATTGTCTACAATTGTGATAAGATTATTTTCTTGTGCAACTTCTGTAAGTTGTCGTATATCTAAAATCTTCATCAAAGGATTTGAAGGTGTTTCAAAATAGAGGGCTGTGGTGGTAGGCTTTATCGCCTTGTTTAGTGCAGAAAAATCTGTTAAATCAACCAGATCATACTCTAGCCCAAAGTTCTGCATGACTTTGTCCATCAAACGGAAAGTACCACCATAAACATCATTGCCCATAATGATATGGTCGCCTGCCTTAAAAATTGAGAGAACAGCATGAATCCCTGCTAATCCTGAACCGAATGCAAAACCGCGCACGCCTCCTTCTAAATCTGCAATAAGTGATTCTAGAGCATGACGCGTTGGATTTCCCGACCTTGAATATTCATAAGCTTTGGGCTGTCCCACTCCCTCTTGCTTATAGGTTGATACTTGATAGATTGGGACTGAAACAGCTCCGCTGGTAGCATCTTCACTGATTCCCCCATGAATCATTTTTGTTCTTATCTTCACCTCTGGTAGAGTCCCCTCTCTTTAATTATTCATTCATTATAATACAGTTTGTTTCTTTTATGATTAAGAATTATTTATAACCAAGTTTTAAAAATTTTATACTGAATTGCTATTAAGTTTTCAAAATACAAAAAATGCTTAACCCGATGTATAAGAACACTGGTTAAGCGTTTTTGTATTTTGGATGAAATCAGTCAAATTTCTTCCTCTGTTCTAAGTTCTATTTTTTAACCTCGTTTGCGTTAGAGAAGAGGTCATTTAAGGCTTCACTCATCGTTGGGTGTGTAAAGATATGATCTCTTATCATAGTATAAGGCAACTTGGCCTTCATTGCAAGAGACAGAATATTAATCACTTCATGTGAATCTTCAGCATAGAGCGTTGCCCCTAAAATTTCCTCTGTTTCTGGGTCAACAAGTGCCTTGAGTAAACCTTTACTTTGCTTGAGTACAGCTGATTTAGGAATAGCTGTAGCTTCTAAACGGAAAAGACGATAATTTTTTCTTTGAGCTTGAGCCTCAGTTTCTGTCAAACCGACATTAGAGAGTGTTGGAGTGATAAAAACACTGCTTGCTAGCTCTCCCCGATTATCCAAAGTTCGTCCCTTATCGCCATAAAGTTGACTTTCAATAATTCTGTAGTCGTCTAATGACGTATAGGTGAACTGTGGTCCGCCGTGTACATCTCCGAGAGCCCAAATATTTTTGGCAGAAGTTTCCAGCTTTTCATTCACTAAGATATGTCCGTCTTCTCCTATTTTTACAGAAGTATTTTCCAGTCCTAAACCAGAGATATTTGGCTTACGACCAGTGGCTAATAAAATCTTATCTGCTTCAACTTCTTCTGCTTGACCATCAAACGTGATATTCAAGATACTCTTCTCATCACGGTCAAAAACACCATTAATTTCGTAGCCGAGCTTGAAAACCGCTCCTGCTTCTTCTAAATCTTTTTTCACA
Organism: Lactococcus garvieae; assembly: GCF_016758115.1. GTDB lineage: Bacteria > Bacillota > Bacilli > Lactobacillales > Streptococcaceae > Lactococcus > Lactococcus muris. Next base: position 136,692 of record NZ_WIVG01000001.1, on the reverse strand, counting down.
CGTGCTGCGATATCTCGATCTTGACGTGGTAAAAAAGTGCGATGAGAGTCAATGACAGTTACCCTAGAGCCATAAGACAGGAACATTGAGGAAAATTCAAGACCAATGTAGCCTGAGCCAATGATGACGAGATGATCTGGACGTTTTTGCAAGTCCATCAACCCTGTGGAGGTTACAAGGTTTTTGCATTCTGACATGCCGAGAATTGAGGGCAAAATTGCGCGTGCTCCTGTATTTATAAAAATACGTTCAGCCTCTACAAGCATAGCAGGTTGCCCTTCTCGAGAGATTTCCACCTCATGATCCGATAAAAATCGTGCCTTACCATCTATAACTGTTGCTGTAGGCTCATCTGCAATCATGTGATAGTTTTTTCTATTTAATTTTTCGACAAGATTAACTTTTTGAAGTGCTGCATCCGCAAACTTCTCACCTTTTTGACCATTGACAATTAGAGATTTTGAAGGGATACAGCCAATATTAATACATGTTCCACCGTACATGCGTGGAGATTGCTCTACTATGGCAACTGCTTCTCCTTTTCTAGCTAAAGATTTTGCAAGTGTTTTCCCTGCTTTCCCAAAACCAATGATAAGATTTTTAACTGCTTTTCTTTCCATACTATAATTTTCCCCTGTAATCCACGATAAGTAAATTGTGACTTAAATATTCACCCTCTGTTTTCAAAGCTATAAGGTTATAACTACCTTCAACCTTAGCATATAGGTCTTGGCTTCCCCAGAACATTTCGCCCCATTTTTTAAAATAAATAGGACCAAACTCAGAGTCTAAATGTGCATCAAACACCTCAGGAAGTTTCCCCTTATCTATAGCAAGGAGGCGATAGCGTGAAATACCACCTGCACATGCATCTACTGACTCGTTTTTTTCACTCAACTCATGGTCAAAATCTAATACAAAATCTGCATTTTCGAATTTCACCAATCTTTCGCCTACTTCTTTATCGAATATAAATTTCATGTTTTCTGCCTCCTATCATTTAAACGAGTGACTTGATTTCCTTTCTTAATTTATCTATTCCCTTTTCAAAAACCGCCTAGTCCTGTGTAAGTTTAAGCAGTAGATGGTTGCCTTGAATGCTTGAAATGATATGCTGCGCTTGAATTTGGGCTTTTTCTTGACTCCAACCCGTAATTTCAATAATTCGTGCTTGAACCAATTGCGTCCAGCTTTTCATAAGTTGACACAACAACTCACGAAAATCCTCATCCTCGCCCGCACCAAGTTCAACAACAAGATTTCCTACGGCACAGCCATAATGCTGTACTTCGTCTTTATGCATCCGAATTTCCCAATCCAGCATAGCAAGTAGGGCCTCTTCTGGATTTTTCATTTTGCGTAAGAGAGGCTCAAAACATTGTCTCTCCCATTCCGAACTGTGCGCACGAATCACCTCGAGGCAGATTTCCTTTTTAGATAGGAAATAATGATAAAGTTGTCCTTTCCCAGTACCGGAATCTTCCAAAATGTCTCGGATAGAAGTTGAAGCATACCCTTTCTGACAGAAAAGTTTCTTACTGCTCTCTATGATTTTATCTTTTGCTTCCGACACTTTACACCTCCAATCATTTTACCTACCGCTTGGTACAGTATTAATATAACACACCATAGAGTGTGCTGACAAGAAATTGAACTTGAAATTTCAGATTCAGGATAATCATAAGAGGATATTAGAAGGGCAATCATCAAAAAAGAATTAAAAAAACCATTCACAAAGGACTCCGAACAGTCACTTTGAATGGTTCATTTCTTTATTTGTTTTTAAATCACTCCAAAAAGAATAAAGATGATAACAAGAACTCCTAGAGCTATACGGTACCAACCAAAAACTTGGAAATCGTGGCGCTTGATATAACTCATCAAGAATTTAATAACAAAGACTGATACGATATAAGCCACAGCCATACCTACGATAAGTGCGATTACTTCTGACAGACTAAAGTGAAGTCCGAACTTCAAAAGCTTGAAAGCTGAGGCACCAAGCATTGTTGGAACAGCTAGAAAGAACGTAAACTCTGCAGCGACAACACGTGACACACCAATCAACAAAGCACCGACAATAGTCGCACCGGAGCGTGATGTACCAGGAATCATTGAGAGAACTTGAAACATCCCGATAATTAGTGCAGCTTGATACGTAAGTCCCTTGATACTGGTGATTTTAGGCTGACGTGTTTTATTCCAACGTTCGACCACAATAAAGGCAATACCGTAAATGATGAGCATGATAGCAATCGTTAATGGTGTACCAAAATTTTCTTCTAAAAAATCGTTGAGAAAGAGACCGAATACAGCTGTGGGGAGAAAAGCTACGATAACTTTAAGCCACATATTAAAGACAGATCTTTTGATACGTACCCCTTTGCCTTCAATGTTAACAAATGGATTCATCTTTGACCAAAACTCTACGATAACAGCAATAATCGCTCCTAACTGAATAACAACGAAAAACATATCTTTAAAAGCCTGAGTCATATCTGTATGAATAAAGGCATCAACTAGAAGCATATGTCCTGTACTTGATATGGGTAGCCATTCCGTAATCCCCTCAACAATGCCAAGGAAGATGATTTTCAAAAGTTCAATAAAATTTAAGTCCATTTTTCTTATATCCTATTCGTTAATATGGTAAAGCTATTATTTTCAGCAGGCAAAGTTTCAACTTACATTCTTCGACCAGCACTTGAACCATTTTACCAAAATTAAGGCGTAAATTGAAGTGACAGGAAAAAGCACTCCCTTACAATTGAGGGAATGCTTTGTTATTTTTCTTGAGCTTTTTCATACTTCAGCCCCATTGCATTGATTGAAACAACGACTGTTGAGATACTCATTAACACGGCCGCTGCTAAAGGATTGATTGAAATCCCAAATGTAGGATAGAAAATGCCAGCAGCAACAGGAATAGCGACAATATTGTAGCCAGCACCAAACCAAAGGTTCTGTTTCATTTTACGGTTAGATCGTTTAGAAATTTCAATCAGGGCTAAGACATCACTAGGATTTGAGTTCACCAAGACAACATCCGCTGTGTTAATCGCCACAGAAGTTCCACCGCCAATAGCAATCCCAAGATTACTTGTTGCCAGTGCTGGCGAATCGTTAACCCCATCTCCAATAAAGAGGACATTGCCTTTTTCTTGATACGTTTTGACAATCCTTGCTTTATCTTCTGGTTTTAGCTCAGCATAAAACTCTGTCATATCTAAATTTTTAGCAATTTTTGCAGCTGTGGCCTTATTATCACCAGTCAACATGATGGGTAAGATACCACGTTTCTTAAGTTCTGTGATAAAGAATTTTGCATCATCCTTTAGCGAGTCACCTAGAGCTACAAAGCCATGAAGTTTCCTGTCAGATATCAGGAAAGATACAGTCAACCCCTGAGCAAGAACTTTTTGAATTTCGTCTTGGTCAACTGCAATAGAGTGCTCTTGAAGGTAGGCGTAAGATACAACACTATAGTTTTTGCCCTGTACACTTCCTTCCAAACCCACACCAGGAATACTTTCTATATTTCTTGCTTCGAGTTGTAAATCTTCCACTGCATGAACAATCGAAAGGGCAATTGGATGAGTAGAGCCGTTTTCTAAAGCTGCCATCACCTGCAAAATATCAATGTCTTCTTCGTCGTCGACTTTTACAACTTGACGCACAGTAAATTTTCCGTCCGTTAAAGTACCAGTCTTGTCCATCAAGGCATACCTTACCTTATGGATTGACTCCAAAGCAGTTCTGTTTTGAATGAGTAGACCATTTTTAGCTGAAATATTGGTCAAACGTGCCACAACGAGAGGGACAGCTAATCCTAAAGCATGAGGACAAGCAATCACAAAGACGGATACAGCGGTCATTAAAGCGAAGCTAAGTGTGGAAGTCATTGTCCAGATGATGAAAGAAGCAACACCTACGATTAAAGCTGTCCAGAAGAGCCAACCTGCGACTTTATCGGCTAGATTTTCACTGGCAGACTTTTGCTTTTGGGCTTTTTCGACCAGTTGGGCAATTTGTGAAAGGAGAGAATCCTTGCCTAGAGAAGTAACTTTCATTTCGAAGGGAAGGTTTTGATTCAGAGAACCGCCGTAAACAGTGCCCCCTATTTCTTTTGGCACAGGACGAGATTCACCTGTGATCATCGACTCGTCTACGGATAAGTGAGCTGTTTCTGATATAACAATACCATCCGCTGGAATTCGCTCATTTCCCTTAACTAAAAGAATATCGTCTACTTTGAGGTCAGATATGTCTACGTCTTTTCCGTCTTTCAAGTGCGCTTTTTTAGGAATAAGCGATGCCAAGTCCTTGAGAGCATCACCTGCACGGTGAACAGCTCTCATCTCAATGATATGCCCAGCCAGCATGATGACGATAAGGGTTGATAGTTCAAACCAGAAATCCATAGCTTCTCCACCAGCCCACACCACGACCGTAGCATAGACAGAGTACAGATAGGCAACAACAATTCCCATAGTGATGAGCATCATCATCGCAGGTTTTTTAGCCTGCAATTCTCCACGCGCACCACTAAAGAAAGGTGTGCCACCGTAAAAGAAAATAATTGAACCCAGTATCAACCTAATAAGCGAGTCCCCTGAAAAATGGAACAATTGAAATCCAGCAATATTCGAAATAGCAAGCNTAAGCGAGTCCCCTGAAAAATGGAACAATTGAAATCCAGCAATATTCGAAATAGCAAGCAGTGGAAACATCAAAGCAATACTGACTTTCAGCTTCTTGCTCATATTACCCATGTGCATCATGTGTCCACCGTGGTTCATCATATCATGCTCACCGTGATGTTCCATTTCTTCCCTATCATGTTTCATATGTTCAATGTGTCTATTATCCATGTTAACCTCCCTAAATATTCAGTTTTTTGAACACTCTTCATCTATAGTTTACGCGCATAAACTTATAAAGTCAAGTAAACTGAATTTTCTAAGAAGTTAAAAAGAACTTAATTTGTTTGAACAACTATCAGTCTAAAATTGTAAATCCTAGAGCTTTAATGTCTTTATTGAAAGTCTGAACTGTTTCGAGTGAGAGTGTGTTCAAATCTTTATGATACATTGAAAGCTTATTCAAAAGAGCAGGAGGGACAGTAATTATATCGACACCAAGATCTTGTGCTTGCACAATATTCAGCACTTCACGTGTCGAGGCCCATAAAAGTTTTACTCCTTCTTTTCGGTGACAGATTTCTACTGACTTTTTCACAAATGGTTCTGGATGGACACCAGTATCTGCTATGCGCCCAGCAAATACCGAAACAATGCTCTCAACTCCTGTAGTAAGTGCATCTACAGTATCCTGAACTTGTTTTTCCGTCATCAAGGCTGTGATGTTCAACTTTAAGCCTAAATCTGACAATTTTTTGATTAAGGGAATGCTTGACTCACCACGTGTGTTCATGATTGGAATTTTCACAAAAACATTATTCCCTAGAGCAGCAAGCTTTAATGCCTCTTTTTCCATTGTTGCAAAGTCATCCCCAAAGACTTCAAAGCTAATAGGCATCCCTTCTATTTTTCCCAGAGCTTCTTGGACAAAAGACATATAATCTGTAACTCCTGCCTGCTTCATGAGTGAGGGATTTGTTGTAAATCCTGAGATGAGTCCAGCTTCTTTCATTGCAATCATATCAGAAATTACTGCACCGTCAGAATAGATTTCAATATTAAATTTCATAAAATTTCCTTTCGTTTTGCTTACTTTTGCCCATAATAAGCAGCAGAACCATGCTTGCGAAGGTAGTGCTTATCCAGCAGATATGTTGGTGCTTCTTCTGCTTTAGGATTGAGTTGTTCAGTTAATCTGGCCATCCTCGCAACTTCCTCCAAGACTACACTGTGATAAACTGCTTCTTCTGGTGTTTTCCCCCATGTGAAAGGTCCATGATGACGCACGAGAACACCTGGAACTACCTTATAACTACTGCCTCTTTCTCTAAGGGTTTCGATAATCACCGTTCCCGTTTTTCTTTCGTAATCGGAGTGAATTTCCCCTGCTGTGAGCGAACGGACAACTGGAATTCCTCCATAAAAATAATCTGCGTGGGTTGTCCCATAAAATGGAATATCCCGCCCCGCTTGGGCCCAACCGACAGCTTCTGTTGAATGTGTATGAACCACTCCCCCAATCTCTGGATAAGCTTTATAAAGCTCTAAATGTGTCATCAAGTCAGAAGAGGGATTGAGTTCTCCTTCGATAACTTTACCCTCTAAATCCGTGATGACCATATTGTCTGGTCTAAGATTATGGTATTCGACACCGCTAGGTTTAATGACAACATAACCAAGTTCCCGGTCTATAGCAGAAACATTTCCCCATGTGAACTTTACTAGTCCATATTCTGGAAGTGAGACATTCGCTGCATAGACACGCTTTCTAAGCTCTTCTAATATCATTTATTTAAGCCCTGCTTTCTCAATCAATGGATAAAGGAAGGTTTGAGCCTCTCGGATTGCAGCTCTTGTTTCCTCTACTGTATCACAGTTTTCAGACCACATTTCGATTAAAAATGGGCCTTGATAATTTGTTTCTTTTAAAATATTGAACATTATTTCCCAATCTACGCTCCCTTTTCCAAAAGGAACATCCCGAAACTGCCCTTTCGAATGCTCTGTTACAGCATATGTATCTTTTAAATGAAGCCCTGCAATTGAGAGATGGCCAAGAAAGAGTTCACTGTAAATATCATTATGCCATGCGGAAATATTTCCTGTATCTGGATAGACAAAAAGATAGGGTGAAGCAACTTCCTTCTCAATGGTCAGGTATTTTTGAACGGAGTTGATAAAGGGATCATCCATTGTTTCAACCGCCAAGATAACTTGGGTCTGCTCTGCCCAGTTACACACCTTTCGCAAATTTTTGATATACCGTGCTCTTGTTTCAGTAGATTTTTCTTCATAATAGACATCATATCCTGCGACTTGAATAACACGGATACCTAAATCTTGAGCTAGTTCAATGCATTGTTCCATAATTTTTAACGACTTTGCCTCAGTCTCAGGATTGTTTGACCCTAAGGGAAAACGGCGATGGGCAGAAAAACAAAGGCTTTGAATACGAATACCCGTTTCGTAAATTGCTTGGACAACTTCCAAGCGTTCTTCTTTTGTCCAGTTTAGCCGAGCCAAGCGCGAGTCGTCCTCGTCGACTGACATTTCAACAAAGTCAAAGCCCAGTTCTTTTGCAAACGCTAACCGCTCCTTCCAAGAAAAATGCCTTGGCATTGCTTTTTCGTAAATTCCAATAGGTCGAGTCATAATTACCCCCAAATCCGTAAAATTTCAGCTTTGAACTCCTGTGCAGCTTCTGCAGGCTTTGGTGCCTCAGTAATGCCACGCCCCACAATAAATGTAAAAATATCTAGTCCTCTAAAAAGTTCTAAGTTTTCGGTAGCCAGACCACCAGTGACTGAAACGCGGAAACCCATATTTATCAGCTTTTTGATCTTATCAAGATCTTTTTCACTCCAAGTCTTCCCTTCCAGAAGAGCATCACGTGATTGATGGTAGATGACTTGGGAAATTCCTGCATCAAGCCAAGTCTTTGCTTGCTCATATGTCCAATCACCATAAAGTTCTACCTGAATCTCACCATTTTTATCATTTATTTCTTGAATTGCTTTCCGAGCGGCCTTCATCGTTGGAAGAGTTGCAGAGCAGATACAAGTCATCCAATTCGCTCCACAAAGAGCATTGTTTTTAGCCACAGTTTCTCCTGCATCAGCACATTTGGTATCAGCGACAAGCGTTTTATCAGGGAAAAGACCACGGAGTATCTCTACCAGTTGACTCCCCACCTGTAACAGGCAAACTGTACCCGCTTCGATTATATCGACTTCGTGTCCAACGGATACAGCAGCTTTAAGCGCACTATGTAGCTCTGAGTGATCCAGAGCTACTTGTAAATTAGGGAGTTTTTTATTCATTTTCATCATCCTTCTTGGTTTAGACTCTATTATGTTCCACGAAATTTTTATTAAAAAGCTTCTTTTATATTTTTCTGTCTAGATTTAAGTCCTCAAGAAAAGGGTTGCTTTTAGACTCTTCTAGCATCTTAAAGATTTCCTCTTTGTGCTTGGCAGCTACAAGCCTTTCAATTGAATTTTCAAGTTCAAACAATGCCACAATTTGTGGGATTGCCACGGAGGTATGGATCTCAGAACTGATAGCTGCTAAAGTTAACAAAACGCTTACCTCTTTACCATCTGAGAAAGTTACAGGCTCAGTCAAGCTGATAAGAGAAAAAGCAGTTCTGTTTACCCCTGCTTCCGGCCGTGCATGAGGCATTGCCATACCGGGCATAAGGATATAGTATGGTCCATATTTTTCAGTTAATTCCAAAATTGCATGATAATACGCTTCCGTTACTGCACCGCTATCAATAAGAGGTTTAACGGATAGTTTTATCGCCTCTGCCCAGTTTTGAGCCCTTAAGCCCAGACAAATAGAGTCATTTTCCTTTAGGCTCTGCATCAAATTCATCTTTTTTCCTCCTAAGCCCTGTTACTTTATATAAGTATCATAAGACGGCTTGTAATTTTGTCTTAATCTCAGTATCGTCCATTAAGTTATCAAGGCCGATAAGATGTGCTTTCGTACGCCCTTTTAATTCTCCGATGAGGTGCTCTGATACAATGACAATATCGTAACCAGCTGCTAATCCTTTGGCTTCCCCTACAGAGCAGGAAGCAGATTCAAAGTCAGTAATTCCCAACTGGCGTACTGCACGCTCTACTTTCATCTTAATAACCATTGATGTTCCCATTCCATTGCCGCATGCTGTCAAAATTTTTAACATATATTTTTCTCCTCATCTGTTTCTTTTTTACTGAATTTATCTTCTCCTAGCGCTTGGACTTGTCCGGCATAGTAAGCTTCTTTGCTCCTTGCTTTCCGATACTGAAGCTGTGGAATTACTAGAAAGAACAGGCAGACAATGACATAACCCCAAACGCCTAATTTTTGGAAAATGTAAGCAAACGGTACCCAAGGTAATTCAAAGTCAATGTTCCCATGATAACCTCCGAATGCTTGCAACTTAAGCAAAGCAACTGCAAGAGCACCAATAGAAACTTGAAGCAAGCCTGAAATAAAGGAAAGAATAAGCGCTGCTTTCCAGCCTCCACGTTTATCTGCATAAACAGCAATGGCTGCATTGTCAAAGAATACAGGAACAAATCCAGTGATGATAAGAATAGGGCTGCCAAACACAATCAGCAAGCCAATCATAAGCAGCTGACCAATCAATCCAAACACAAACCCTGAAAGCACAGCATTAGGTGAGCCGAATCCGAATGAAGCTGCCACATCAACAGCTGGGAATGAGCCAGGCAAAAGCTTTTGCGAAATACCTTGGAAGGCATTGGTTAGCTCTGTTACAAACATACGAACGCCCTGCATCAAGATAAAAAGGTAAACAGAGAATGTAAAAGCCGTTTGAATCACATACATAAAATAAGATTGGGCTTCAGGATTATAGGGAATCCCAGAGGTAATGACTTGGGGATTAGACATAATATCTGGCCCCAGAACTGCCAAGATTGCACCAAAGAAAACCAGCATCAAGGTTGCCGAAGCAACAACGGTATCGTGAAAAATGGAGAGAAACTTGGGAAGTCTTATATTATCAAGATTTTCTTCTTCATTGCCGATTTTCCCTGCAACCTTATCAACGAACCAAATGGCGAACTGCTGTTGATGACCAATCGCAAAGCCTCCCCCACCCGTTAAAGTCTGAGTAGCTTCAACGGTCATATTTGAGCTCACTGCCCAGTAAAGCCCGCAGAGAATACCAATTGCCACGATACCAGAGGGACTCCTGAACTCGGGTACAAGCAAAAGCACCATCAGTGAGAGGGTTGCTGCCTGCTGGACCATGATGTGGCCGGTAATAAATAAAGTACGCACCTTGGTGATTTTTCGAAACATTACAAGCACAATGTTGACACCAAAACCAATCAGAATGGCCGTCGTTGCTGCACCGATAAAATCAGGAAATTGCTTAGCAATACTTTCGTTTGCCGCTGTCAAACCAAAGTAAGGGTCAATAACTGCTGCACCAATATTGAATTTATAGTTCAAAGCGGCAAGTATAGGCCGAAAAGTATTTACTAAACCACCCGAAGCAACATTCAAAATCAGATAGCCGACCGTTGCTTTAATGAAACCCGAAAAGACTTCATGCGCTGGCTTTTTAAGTAGAGCATAACCGATTAAAACTAGTAAACCTACAAAAAAAGCGGGATTCTGTAAAATATTTTTAGAAAACCATTCTAATATAATAATAAAAGCATTCATAAAAATTTACTCCTGTATCACAACAAGGCTTTAAATTGAATGTTTGAATCTTCCTCAAAGCAATCTTCAAACCCACGTGGATGGTGGTACTCTATTTTCTCTTTATCTAGCGGGTAAGTATACTTGCCGCCGACTTCCCAAATGAATGGGTGAAAGTCGTATTGCAAGCGCTCTTTACGCATTTTCCAAAGTTCAAGTATTTCAGCTGTAGAGGCCATAAAGTTAGACCAAATATCATAGTGCACAGGAATAATAACCTTAGCCTGCAAATTTTCAGCCATTCGTAACAAATCGACCGAAGTCATCTTATCTTGAATGCCTCTTGGATTTTCGCCATAGTTATTCAAAGCCACATCAATACTAAAGTCCTTACCATGCTTAGCAAAATAGTTCGAAAAGTGGGAGTCTGCGCCATGATATATGGTTCCACCGGGGGTTTCAAAGATATAATTCACTGCCTTTCGCGCCATTTCTGCATCGGTGATTGTTAAACCTGAAAGTTCTCCCCCTTGACTCTCTGCGCCCTCAACAGGCAAAGTGACCAAACATGTCCGATCAAAAGATTCTACAGCATGTACTGTAACATCTTTTACTGTAAAGGCCTCCCCAGGCTTGACGATTATAATCCTTTTTTCAGGTACACCCCATTTTTTCCAAATTTCACCGCATTCATAAGGCCCAACCAATTTCACATGTTTTAACTTGGGATTATTAACAATAGCTGCTGCCGTACTCAAATCAATATGGTCACTATGAAAATGTGAAACCAAATAATAATCCAGTTCTTCAATCGCAAAAGGATCAATCACCATGGGCTGAACACGGAGATTGGGTTGCAACTGACGAGCCCCTGCCATGTTAGCCATTTGATGGCCGCGAACCATGTTCTTTATCTTTTTGCTTGACTTGCCTCGTGATGACCATAAGTCCATAACAATATTTGCAGCAGCTGGCGTTTTTATCCATAGGCCACAATTTCCCAGCCACCACATTGAAAAATTTTCCTCCGGCACTACTGTTGCTGCAATTTCTTCATTAAGCCAAGTGCCCCATTCTGGAAAGGTATTCAAAATCCATGATTCTCTGGTCACTTCATTTATATTAGCCATATCAACCTCCTGTGTTGCTCTTTACTCTAATCTTAATATGCTAAGTGCAATAAAAAAAGACCAAATAGCGCACTTTTATGTGTTCATATTTGGACTTTTTAATTTAAGATAACTTATTCATCATTTCTAGAATGCTTCTCCTGCATTCTTTTACTGCCGAAGTATCTCGTATATAGTTGCTTAACAGACTTTCTAAATTATCGTTAAACTTAGGAAATTTCCCAGATTGAAAATAACTGCTATGGCCAATTTTGGCACTATCATTCTCTGTCAAAATAGGATGAACAAAAATGAAAGGGAGCTCAGTTTCTAGAGGGCTTGTAGAAATCAAAAGCCCTAGATCAACAATTTCTTCAATGCTTTTGAACTGTTCCGTAGTAAAAACTGCCTTGATGTCTTCTTCTGGGATATACTGATACAGCTGCTTGATAAGCAACTTTTGAACTGCGAGTCCCTCATCGCAGACAACATAGACGGAACTCTTTTGAGATTTTGAACCTGTGTTTTTTAAGGCGCCACCAAAATGAACAGCCATATAAGCGATGTCGTCATCGCTTAATTCAATCTTCCAACTTTCTTCCAGTAAGGCAGCACTGTTTTTAGTAAAATGAAAAACTTCAGGATATTTCTCTTTAATCTGTTCTGTTAATGGATTTATTGAAAGAATGCCATATTTTTTACGGAACAACATTGCTTTGGCATGTGACAAAAGGGCCTTTGCTAATTCTTCTTTTTGTTCCAAGGGAAAGGCAGAAAGCTCCTCAAAGTATACAATACAGGCATCAACTGTTTTCTTCAAATAGTGCCAATCCTTACTTGTAGCATGTTCATCGCTGTCTTTTCTATATGAAAGGAACAGGAGGGCGATCGTCACAGTTTCAAACGCATTAAGTTGAATCGAGAGTTCTTCGAAAATTATCTCCGCTAGTTTCAGCGCAGCTTTGTATTCAATACGCGCGTGAATCACTGACAAATCTCTACAAACTTCTTCGATTTCCGAGTGACTCAGCTGCATGTTCCAACAGCTCATCAAGACTAATGGGAAGGTTTTAAACATTAATTGAAGTTCATGTTGATTAATTTTTTTCCTCAGATTCCTTTCTAAAATAGGGACTTGATTTTCAAATAATTTTTTTAACTCACCATACTTAGCATCACTATCTGTTTCAGATATTGTTTTCCGTATTATTTCCAGAAAACCTAAGCTTCCATTGGAGAAGATATGGCTGTAGATTTTATGCATGTATTGCACTTGTCCTAGTGCTGCGCCTCTCAAGAAGTAACCCTTTTGCTTTGTGGTCTGTAGGCTGACTTTGTATTGGCTGTTTTGCAAATCATCGCGGATGCTGTTTAAATCATTCAGAACAGTATTACGAGAGGTTTCTGTCAAATCTATTAACTTTTCGAGTGTCACTCGCTCATTGTTTATACAAATGTGGAGGATAATCAAGTGTCTTCTCTCACTCGCAGTCATCATGTAAGTATACGTATTTATCCTCATGATTAAAGACTGACAAGCCCTTTTTTGCGTAAAGCTTAAAAGTACTCCTTGCCGAGGAACAGTAAGAATTTTGTCAATATTTTCCGGCAAAGCATCGTTGATTTTATCAAGATGATAGTATATCTTCCGGCGGGAAACTTGGAATTCTTTTGCAATGACTGTTACCGTTTTAGGTTCCTTAGATGTCATTAAACATCTCAGCAGTTCAAAACTTCCTTTATCTAAAAGCATATTCAGTCCTCCTTGGCCTTGCGCGTCCTTTTCTACTCTCATTATACATTTTCTTTTTCCTGATATCCCTCTATATGACGAAATCTCAATAAAATTTAAAAAACAAAAAATAGGCACGTTATCGTTAAACACACCTATTCCTTTGCTCAACCCATAGATACTTTGTAAAATTTATGGGCATATGCTTGTAATAAAGATAGCCTTGAGGCATCTCCTACTTATTTTTAATATTACGACTTTAGGAAAAATGCTTTCTTATGCCATTAGATACCGCTAATAAAAAACATCATAAGAAACCTGTGATGTACACGTACTCTTTGCACCAGAATTGTCTAGAAATTCAGCTTTGTCCATATCCTCTCCTTCCTTTCCGATTTGTTTTTAACATGTACTCCTTAGATTTCAGGAAAAATGATTCCTTATGCTACTTGACATCACTTGTAAAAAACATGATAAGGAACTTGTAATGTACATGGACACTTTACATCAAAAACATCTATAAGTCCAGCTTTTTCCATTTTCTCTCCCTCCTTTCCTACTTAATTTCTATAGAGCCCAAAGATGATACGTTCCGTCCACTGAACAAGGACAGTTCGCCACACGGATGTTCAGAAGCTTAGCTTTTTTCATATTTCCTCCTTTCTGACACTATCTTGTGTTATGTGTCACAGAAATTTTATTCCTGTCTCTTTAAAGTATCACTTTTTAATTTAACTTTTGCAAGACCAAAAAGTTTCTATAACGTAAAATACAAAGTGTCAGGTTACCTTTAATAATATACACCTACCATGTATTTATCACTTTTATGGAAAGTTTTTCTACCTTTTGTCCCATAGCTTAAACTGTATTTGTCCTTAACACTCTCAAAGTACCTAAAGCAGTCGAAAATAGTAGCATAAAAGCGCTTTATACCAAAAGGTTCTGAAACTTAAAATTCTTCAGGAAAAGTAAACTACGTCTTTTGAGACCTCCCTGTTCTTAAGCCTTATGTAGTCCTGATCAATATCAGCGGTGTACCATACATGACAAACTGATTGTCTTTGACATATATCGCTTCTACTTTCCCCTCTTGTTCCATATAAACTTCATTCAAAATGCGTAATTCTTCAATAGACAACAGTATATTTCCTTGTATAAATGTTGTACCTTCAGAAAGATTTGAACTAAAATGAACGACACCAACAAGTTTACTTAAATATATTCGACAATTCACAAGCTGTGTTTCTTTATAGAGTACGGATACTCTATTGGATGTAAATATAAGAGGGCTTAACTCGTGAAGTATGTTCTCTTGAATGAAGTCTGAATGCTTATCCTTCAAAATATAATTCTCTCATTCTTCTGATTAAAACTCATCTAAATCTATGCGCACAGGTTCATTGCTAAGATGATTTATTTTAAAAGCCAATAAATTTGAATGTTGAGTTCCACATATACCAATCACTATTTCTGATCGTCTTCGATAATACATTTCATGTCTTGAACTGCAGCAAGAAATTTTAATCTTTGCTTCCTTTTCTAACCATTTTTTATAAAAGCATTTCTTTTTATAATCTTTATCCACATTTCCAAGATAGGTATCATACACAAGGTCAGAGCGCCCTCTTAAAACTTCAGCATCGATTCCTACAGGAGTTTTAGAAATTGCCAGTACATAAAACAAATCTGAATTGGAAAAGCTTATGTAAAAAGGTAGATTTTCTATTTCATGGGCACTTTTCGCAAATGCTTGGAGTAATAACTGGTCAGACAGATTGTAAATCCCTAAAACTTGAAAGACAACTTGGCTTCCCACAAGGAGTTTCCGCTTTGTTTCCTCTCGAATAGCTTGATTGTAACGTTCTAATCTTTGACCAAAAAGAGTGTTTTCAAGTGCTTCACCTGTGTCTTTGTATATGAAAATTTCAATATTACTCAAGAAAGCTCTCCAATATTTCGCTGACTTTAGTTAAAGAATGTTGTGATTCTTCAAAGATTCCTCTATTAATTTCTGACATCTTCTCGGAATATGCTTCTATCTCTGACTGAAACATTGACATCTTTTCACTGATTTTTTCTCCTTTACTCAGTAGCATTGCTGCCCCATAATCACTAAATTTTTTTATATTCCAAAGTTGCTCATTAAAAAATGGAATGCCTATAAAGGGAATGCCTTGTTGAGCCATGGCATAAACCGTCCCTTGTCCTCCATGAATAATCGCAAATGAAATTTTAGCTCTTAGAGAACCAAAGTCTACAAAATCTACCAGTTCAATGTCCTTTCTGTCGATATAAAATTCTTCACCACTTGTGGTTAAGATATAGGAAGGGCCTTTGGGAAGATGTGACACAAAATCAATAACCCATTCTTTATTAAAAGAAGTCCCAAAACTCAATAATATCCTATTTTCACCTTTCAACCGACGAAAATCTGATTGCTTTGAAGAAAAAAGTATTGGACCTACGATTTTATAATTACTCTCTGAGTCAAAACTATAAAATTTGCTATAATCCGCAATCAAATTTAAGTTTCCTATGAAGAGTTCTAATCCTGACTTCATTGGAAGGGCTCCTTCTGATATCAAATATTTATTCCAAGACTCCACACTTTTAGAGTATGAAAGAACTAAACGTTTGATGCTCTTTTTAGCTTTTTCATTCTCTTTATCAAAAGACATATGACCTGGAATAATGCCGTCAATATTATGGATAATCTCATCAATTTGTACTGAACCAGAAATGATCCATACGAGTGGGATTTTCTCAATTTTACAACTCACTACAATACTTAAACGATAGCCAGTAAATACTGCATCAAATTGTTGATTCACTAGGAGTTCTCGCTCATAATCACACATGTTTCTAATTTCTTCGTCTGTCAAAAAGTTAAAGTCCATATCAAAAGAGAAAAATTCTTGATAGCGTTCTCGACAATATACTTGAGTGTCAAAAGGACATTGATGAAAAATATAGGCATCATGCTGGAATAAAAAGGGATAAAAAACTTCTCCCAATATGTGGATTTCATGTCCTGCCTGATGTAGAGCAGAGGCGATTTGTGACAAACGCTGACTTTCTCCGAGATTCATCATAAATGGTGCGAATAAAAACTTCTTCATTTAATATATCCTATATCTTTTCCAATAAAACAGTTGATAGCCCCCCAAATCGTGAATAAGAAATTATCAAATAGTCTCCTAGTTTTAAGTCTTCCTTATTCAAAACATAGTCCAACTCTTCTCCAGCCCCATCCGAAGAAAAGTCTAACTCATCCAGTGAATAAACGGGTATATCCAAGGCCGCTAACCAATCTCTAAGAACATCGTATTCTTTTTCTTCCGTCTTTTTATTCGCATTCCATACGACACCTTTGAGAGTGTCAAAAGGGATGCCTTTTATTGACAGCTCTGCCTCAATGAGAGAAATTAAATCATGCTTTATTTCTTCATTAGTTCTGACTTTATTATCATATTTTATCTGTTCAGCACCAAGGATTCGTGCTTCTCTCTTTTCAGACGAATTTCCAACAATTAACGTACTGCAGTAGTCTGAGGGGCTGAATTTTTCTGGGTCATATCCAAGTTTTTCCCAAGCAAAAAGAGAGAAGTCTGTCCATTGAGAGGCTGAAACGATCAATACATGAGAGAGTTTCTCATTTTTCATCATCTCCTCGGCATAGATAATACCATCAGCAAAGCCAACATTAGAAGAAATGACTGATACTGGACCTTTAATTTTAAATAATATTGAGAGCATACCTGCTGCCGCATTCATAACAGTAAAAGGGAATTTTGAAGCAGATACTTGATGATACCCTTCTACTCTAATCTGTTTTTCAATATCCTCCACAACTTCTAAAGGTCCAGACGGTGTCGTAAAAAGAATACCCACTTTATTTAAATCTATTTTTTTAAAATCTAAACTGCTGCGTTCAATAGCTTTAGCAACTGTACCCGCAATCATTTTAGAAAAATTATCCATCCTACGATACTGTGCTGGATTAATTTTAGGAGAGGGTGAAAAATCAGTATAACGTAGTCCTCTTATTTTGCTAAAACTTTTAGATATATTTTCATATCTACTGCTTTTATCTTCCAAACTTTCCAATGTTGAAGCATGTGATATGATGTCCATATGAATATCTTCACTCGCTAAGAAAGTTGCTTCTGGTGTATCTTTTGAAGCAAGGAGTACTCCACTGTTATTTCCACCAAATGCGAAAGAGAAATTAAGTGCATAGGAAATATCTTTCGGAATATTTTGATTCCTCACAAAACAATCTTCTTGATAAGAATCTAAAGTTTTTGTCGCCGGAACAGTTTTCTCCTCTATCGCCAGAATACAGTTAATGGTTTCGATAATGCCAGCAGCACCCAGTGTATGACCTGTTTGCCCTTTCGTACTGCTCACCCTTACCGTAAGCGGAAAGTTTTTTCCAATCATGGATTTTTCCATGCCATCATTTGCGCGTGTGCCTGTGCCATGACCATTAATGTAATCAACTTTATTGAGCGGCACTCCTGACTGTTCTGACAAGTTCAGAGCAATTTGACCAGCTCCTTCACCAGTAGCTTTAGGCGCTGTAATGTGATAAGCATCTGATGTAATTGAACCTCCCAATACTTTTCCGTATTTTCCAACTTTATTTTTCTCAAGAACAATAAATCCTGCTCCCTCTCCCAGACTAATACCGCTTCCAGTAGAGTAAGGTTGACACGGAGACTCTTTATTAATGGCTCCTAGAGAGGTAAATCCTGCAAGTGAAATATCACTTAGTTCATCACAGCCGCCACAAATTGCAATATCACATTTACCGTCTTGGAGAAGCTGTGTTCCCAAAATCACTGCATTATTACTCGCAGAGCAAGCAGTTGAAATGACGTAATAACTTGCCTTTATTCCATGATAAGCGATGAGTTCATCCGCAATATAATGCAAAGAACGTTTTTTAAAAAGATCATTCGACATGTCTAAACGATTGTCTTCAAAAGAATAGAGAAGTTCTTGACCCAAGACTTTTCCTCCTAAGGATGTCCCTAGACATATCGCTATCTTTTTGTCTTTTTCTTCTTCAAGTTGAAGATTCGCGGAAGATATTGCTTCTTCAAAAGCTAAAAAGGCAAATTTAAAATTACGGGTTTCCTGCTGATATTTTTCAGGAACTTCCAGTTCACTCTCGACAGCTCCTACATAAGAGTTCAATTCATGTTCCCCGTTAATAAACCGTTTTTGTTTGATTCCTTCTGTTTGAGAGAACAAATTTTTCTTATGTTCCTCAAGATTTTTTCCTAAAGATGAAACGACACCAACTCCTGTAATATTAACTTGATTTCCCATTATTTTGACCAACTTTCTGGAATAACATACGGGTTGGATAGCGTTTCTAACACAACTCCTCCTTCTGTCAGAAAATGAAGGCCTGAGTGAGCATAATATCTTTCAACCTGTAACATGCCTAAATATACCCGGTCAGGTTTTTCATCAAGTGCCTTTATCACCCAGTATACTTTTCCAATTTCTTGATTATCGAAATAAACACTTTCATCTCTTCGAACTTCTGCGGAAGCTGAAAAGACAATACTTTGTTTTGTTGAACTTTCAAAATCCGCTAACAAGGCCTTTCGTCCTTTAAACTCTTCTTTTGTGAAGTCTAAATTCCATGCATATCCTAACTCAAACAAATTATATTGTCCTCTGTATACATCATACACGGGATGGTTGACTTCAAATTTGACATAATCATCAAGTTCTTTATCATACTGTGCTGTATCGGCTAAAAATTCATCAATGAAATGAGGAACCAGATGATTCGGCAAGAGAAACTGATAGCCAAATTCTCCTGAATATCCAAAACGAGCCATAATAATATCAGAACCCTTATATGTTGTGTTAGTAATGAATTTGAAATTTAAAGTTGAAATATCATAATCATAAAACTGCTGTGCAATTTCTCCTGATTCCTTTCCCTCAATTTGAATGAGGCTCAACTCATCTGAAACTTCCTTGATACTAAATTCACCTTTGATATCGGAGAATAGCGAAAGTAAATCTTCATTAGAAAAAATAATATACTTATCTTCTAATTTATAAAAAACGATTTCCGAATAAACTGTTCCTTTATCAGTCAATATAAATGAAAAGCCACAAGTATCAATATCTGAAAACTCAATATTTTTAGGTATCAATGGATTGAGTATATCCTCTACATCCTCTCCTTTAAGCTCAAAAATTTTTCCCTCAAATTTTCTATATGCCTTGTTTTTACGGAGTTCTTTATAAATTTTATTCATCATTTTCTTCCTCTCTTTTTAATTGTCTAAAATGTATAAACTGTTGAATGTCTGAACTATTAGGAATAACACATCGTATCATTATCTTGTTGCTTTCTTTGAAAGAATAAATTTTTCCTTGTTCTGCAGTTATTGATAAGTAACGATTTTTACCCCTATCCACTATTAAAATGTTCTCCCGTGCTTCCCAAATGGGCCCCTTATTTTTATAAGCGTAAAAAGCATCATGTATCCAAGCTTCTACACGACTTGAACAAGACCAAGAAAACTCCAATACCTTATAAGAAAACATTCTATTTTTACTGTCACCAATATAAAGCTTCCCCTCCTCCATATCTATACGATAAAAAAGTGATCTTCTTTTTTGGTCAAGACGATAATTTACTGCGCCGTCTTCCATTGCTGTATAGGCTTTAAGATTTCTTATAGATTTCCAATTTAAATTCACCTCTCTAAATTCTCTAAAATCTATGTTAAAATTTTGAGTTTCCTTTTTTTCAAATTTAATCGAATAATCTATCTTTACATTTCTGAAATTGTCTAATTTTATAAAAGAAAGCGGGCGATATTGCATTTGGTTTGAAGTCGGATTTTGCGTCGAATAGGTAAGTTTTAGTTTTTCAGAAATAATAAGATAGCATAAATCACGTGTTTTAAATTGCTGCGCTGAAACAAAATCATCCAATTCATTCGGAAGCTGTCCTGGAACATAAGGGAAAGTTGCTCCTTCTTCTTGGATCAAATAGTCCTGTTCTAAGATTTTCATTCCGTATTTCAAAACTTTTTCCTTATTCTCAGCTGGAAACTCTTTGATGTAATAACGAGCTTCCAGTCTATTCGGATAAAGTTCAATCACTTTATGAATGTCTAAGTGCTCTCCAATGCAGCGAATGCTTATCTTATTTTCATATTCTTCAACTAAGAATTTCACCTCTTCAGGCCTAGCAAATAATAAATAGGTATCTTCAATAAAGGCCTTATCATTTTTAATAAAGAACAAGCTTCCATTAGAGCGATTGACGACTAAACGGTATGAAAGCATTGACTGATTCAACTGAATATTTATCTTTTCATCGGTAGGCTCTCTATAATGGAGTTGTACCCTAATTTCTCCTATATCTGTGTATACTACGCCTTGAATTAAAAAATTTAGTGGGGCTTTTTTTATTTCAATTTGATTTTTCTTACGTGAAAGTTTTACATATTTAAGATTCCCTATCCTGGCCTTAACAAAAGATACTTGTTCCGAGTAAAATTCACATCTCAGATAGTATCTCTTATTTTCTTTAAAGATATACAATCGAAATAAATCAAGTTGGATATCAAAGGGATAGTATGCCTTAGAAAAGCAACGATACACCATCTTCTTTCCTGAAATTTCAGTTAAAAGTGTCGAAATATCAGCCTTATCTGTCTGCTCTATAATTTTGAAAGTATTAATGTCGTATTTATTTTCCAAATCTCCCGTAAATTTAAATGCCTTTAAAACTTTAGGCAATAAACTTCTGAGGAGATAACAATGATTCATGTCCTCGTAACTTCCTTCAAATTTTGAAAAGCCATTTCTTTTGGAAAGAGTCAGCGAAGCTTTATTATAACGACTGATTTCTGTAAAATGTGTATGAAAATCACAATTGACGATATCAAATAATACTTCTTTGTGAAGTAATGAAATTGCTGCACCAGTTCGATGCTCCACATCTATTAAAAGAAAGCCACTGTAGCTTTCATTCACAGGAAGTACGCCAAAAGTAATAAATTTGAAAAATGCGGTTGTGCCAATAATTTTTCCATTCTTCTCAAGGACATAAAAGTGACTTGTCTCTTTAATCGCCAAAGTTAAGCAAAAATCTTCCAAGGTCACTGGTGCTCCATTTTGGAATTGGTAAACTTTATTTTTATTGAACAAGTCTACAATTTGAGGAATATCTTCTTCTACTAAAGTCCTCACACGGTAGGCAGAATCATTTTGCATATTTCATACCTTTTTTTAGAAGCATATAGATAGCCAATAGTCCAATCATACACATTGAAACATATAAAAGCATCTCGTCATTGGACAGTGTATGATTATTCACTGTTCTTAAGGCAAGTCCATAGGAAATTTTATACTCATTTTCCACGGACTGTGGTGCGCCTGCAAACACTTTGTGTAGACTATGTGACATCAATACATTTTTTAACATGGCGTTCATTTGAGTCATTGGAAACCACGTCATAACTTGGGCTAAAACACTGCCAACAGAGCCAATGGCGATATAAACTCCAGATAAAAAACCGATTAATGTACCGATAATTGTGCTCAATGTGCTGAAGGCAGAGCTACTCTTAATAAGGGATAAGAAAGGAAGTACAATTGTTGCAGAAAGTAAGCAACTCATCACAATCAACCCCAATATTTTCAGAAAATCTGCCAAACTAAACATCTGAAGATAGTTGAAGCCATTAAACAGCAGTACTCCAAAGAAAAAACAAAGAATCGTAACAAGAGTACCTAGCATGCCAGCAGCAATAATATAGGATAATTCAAGTTTCCATAACGGGCAACTACTGATTTCAAAATCTTCATTTAATTTTTTTTCCCTATCAGAAACCATGACACTAAAAGCTCCTAAGGTACTCGTTAAAGAAACAATCGTCGTTAAACCAGCAATCAGCCATAGATTTACCATTTGAATCACAGGAGAAGACACTGTGGTTGTTCCCATGCTTTCTTTTATAGCATCCAGTTGCATTTCTCCCAAAAAAACTTGATACAGCACCAACAAGATTACTACAGAAAGAAAAGACATGAAAAACGCCATTTTGTCTCGTATATATACCAGAATATTACGTTTGACTAAAGAAAGCATCTTAAATTCCTCCTTGTATTTCGTTTAATAAGTTCAAATAAGCAACTTCTAATGTTGCGTTTTTAACTTCGAAAGTTTCAATTAACGACTGATTATAAGAGAGAATACTCAATATTTGCTCCATTGTCACATTTTGATAAATGTATTCTTTCTCATTCTTTCTTATGGGAGACAGCTCAAACAAATCAGATACAGAGGCGTTTGAATTTTTCAATGTAATTTCCAAATTTGTCGAAGAATTTTTTTCTATAAAGCCTTCAACGGAACCTGAATAGTGGAGTTTTCCCTGGATTAAGACATTTAAACGATCACAGAAAGCCATCTCTTCTAAATAATGTGTAATCAAAATTATTGTCATCTTTGCCTTTTTATTCAGTTCATAAATAGCTTCCCACAAGTCATTTCTAGACTTAGGATCTAAGCCAGTTGTCGGCTCATCAAGAAGAAGAATAGAGGGATTGTGCAGCAAAGCTCTTGCAATGTCTACCTTTCTTTTTTGACCTCCTGAAAGCATGCCATAACGCCGTGTTCTTAATTCTTTAATGGATAAATATTCTTCAAATTTTTTTAAGCTCTGAAAAACTTGACTCTTATTTAAGCCATATAAGGCACCTCGTGTAATCAGATTTTCTTCAACTGTCAAACGTTCATCTAGACGACTGGATTGAAAAACAATTCCTACATGATGATAGAATGTGTCTGCCTTAACCTTATCTCCGTCAATTTGCCATTCAATGTGTCCTGAAGTTTTATGCGTTGCTTGGATCAAAATGTTGAATAATGTTGTCTTTCCTGCCCCGTTTGGCCCTAACAAACCATAAAACTTTCCTTCCTCAAATTCTGTTGATATTCCTTTGAGGACTTCAAAATCTCCATATTTTTTTTGAATATCTGTTAAAGTAATTTTCATTTTTGCGAGACCAAAATCCTTCCTGAAGCTACTTCTTTACGTGAGTCATTTGTTATTCTCACCTCAATTTCTGAAAGTTTACCCAGTTTAATAAAGCTCCTGCATCTAATGCTTAAGGTATCTCCTGGAGATACTAAAGTTTTCAATTTGAAATTTTTGATGCTTGCCAAATATCCTACCTTATCCGATAAATTTTCTTCCAAACATAATTTTTCAAAATCTGTGCCACTAATATTTACTTGATCAGATAAGCTATCCAAAATATACATTAATGCTGCAGCTTGAGCACCGCACTCAATCAGTAAAACGCCAGGCATGATAGGTTGTTTGGGGAAATGTCCTTGGAAAAACGGTTCATTGATGGTTACATTCTTTCTACATAAAATTTCTCCTCCGCTATAATTTTCAACTGAATCAATCAATAGAAAAGGATAAGTATGTGGAAGCAACGCCATAATTTGCGTAATATTCAGTTTTTTCATTGTTGCTCCTCTATAAGTTGGTTTTCTATGATATAATCCGTTAATTTATTAATGGAAGAAAAGATGGACATGTCATCATCTGATAATGCAATCCCAAACTCAGTGGAAATCCCAATAGACAATTCTAAAGCATCAATCGAGTCTAACTCTAGCCCTCTACCAAATAATGGTTGATCATTTTGAATCAGTTTTTTATCTAAATCTAACATCAAGGACTCAACCAAAATTGTCTTTATTTTTTCTTCAATTACTATGCGCTTTTCAATATTTTCTTTTTCAGTTTTCCAATCAATCATTAATCATTCCTCCATCTATTACAAAATTCTTGCCTGTAATATAATTTGCTTTATCACTACTTAAAAATGCGACTAACCACGCAACCTCCTGAGGATCTCCAAACCTCTGGAGCGGTATTAAGTTTTCAATAATCTCTGCTTTATTTTTTAAGTTACTTGTCATATCTGTATTGATAAATCCAGGACTTACACAATTCACATTGATGTTGTCAGCTGCAAATTCTTTAGCCCAAGATTTCGTTAAAGAAATAATTGCTCCCTTTGTTGCCGAGTAGTTAGCTTGTCCAATCTGCCCTGTGACCCCACTTGTCGACGAAATATTGACAACTTTGCCCCCATTTTTTTTAACCTTCATATACCTTAAAACAGATTTAGAAATATTTACCGCTCCTAGTATGTTCACATTTAAAACAGTTCCCCATTTTTCAGTAGACATCATTAAGAAATACCCATCTCGGGTAATTCCTGCATTATTAATTAGGCAATCAATTCGACCATAGGTCTCATATATTGTTTTAATAATCTTGGAAACATCTTTTTCCCTCGAGATATCGCATGTTTGAACATCTATATCAGGATATTCATCTGCCAATGATTGTGCAGCTGCTTTATTTCCTTGGTATATGGCGATAACTTTATACCCCTCTTTGTAGAGCTCAATGCTTATTGATCGTCCAATTCCTCTCGTGCCGCCCGTTACAATTGCTACTTTCATATTTCTCCTTAGCTTAATTTTTCTTTAAATTGAGTAGTTTTATTTGTTTCAGAATAAATCTATTGGGAGATAAATCCTCTATTGATAAACCTTTCTTTACAAGTTCTTCTAAAATTCTGTGCCACTTAAACTCTTGGGTCAGCTGGTTTATAATTTCTTCTTCAAGATTAGAGGACATGTAGATATATTTAAAAGCATTGTTTTGTTGAATATCAAGAATTTTAACAAGTTGAATATATTCTTCTTTTATTGGTTGAAGAAACTTTGTATGATAGGGTACTTTCAGTCCTAACTTTTTAAGTTTTATCAATAAATCAGCTGATTCTACTCTATCTACAAATCTGTCTCTATTTTCTTCCGAAAAGCTAAGGACACCTGTAGTGGAGCCAGTAGTGATTGCTAATTCCACAAAACTAATGCCATCAATAACCTCTCTTAGTCTCTCCATGGAAGATGTAGCAACGAGCCACATTTCCTCTTTACATTTTAGGGAATTCACTAATTTAGCTCGTTTTTCAATAAACGCCACAATATTTTCAAAACTTGCTGAATCACTTGCCAGCAATACGTTGAATATCCCTGCACTATGCGAGGAAAAACAAGTAATATCCGATAGTTTATACTCCGAAGTTCGCCACAAATTATATATAAATGTTCCCAGCATTGAGGCATAATTATCGGATAGCAATATTTCATTTTTTAAAATGCTTTGGAAATATGTATGGGACTGAGTGTTAGTAAACTTTAATTTTTCAAGAATGTCTCGCCCTGCAGCTGATTGGGATAAGCGTATCAAATCTTGTAATCTAATGTTTCCTTGCCCACCATACACTAATATTTTTGACAATTTTCTCGTCCTCCTTAAAAAATTTTCTAACTTTTCGGGAAACGTTACCGCTTACATTTATTTGTACGACAAAAAAATGCTTTTATCACCATAGCTGTAAAAAAAATTATTGCTTCATACAAAAAACAGTTCTACTTGATAAGTTTTCCACTACTTTCGCCAAATAATTCACTCACCTTATTTTAAGTTAATATGCGCATGATTCTCTTAGAATCACTTTTCTTAATGTAAATGTAGCATTATTACACAGCTTCGACAATTTACATCTGAACTACATTTGTAAACCGTGATAAGTTATTTCCTTTAGAAAAAATAATAGGCACGTTTGTGCCAAACAGAAAAGACTTACTCTTCTGATATTTAAAAAATGCAAAATAAAAAGAGCAGTAGATTTTAATCTACCACCACAGATTATACAGAACCCTTACTCTTTACATTTGCTTTCCCACTTGTTCTGGATCCTTTTTGAAGAAAAAGATGCCCAAAGCTCGTTTGCTAGCAGAGTCAGATGTGCACTTATAGGTCTCACAACTTACTTCACATTTTTTCAAAATATATTTTTTAAATTAAGTCTTATTTTTATTACGGAGTGAATCATTGAGGATAATCCCATTTTCATCTTTCCAATATTCCCAACCATTTCTGCTGCCGCCAAGAAGTAGCTCTGCTGCTCTAGAAACAGAGGAGGTTGTGTAATCTTGAACAAATTGCATGCCACCAATGGATTCTTCAATGATGCCATTATTTAACAATTCTTGTCTGGTTTCACCTAAGTAGTCTGAAGAAATATCTTTTATTTTCGAGTATATTTCTGAACCCGAGTATATCGTAACCGTCTCATTTTCATTCAAATACCCGCTTGCCTTTATGCCTTGAGCTTCTAGAAAAATATTTCTAGAAGCATCATACTTGTAATTACCGCTCGACCGTAAGTAGGGATACATAGAAATTAGCCTATCGATTAATTCTGCACTTCTATCTGTAATTGATTTTGATGTCCATTCAGTCATCCCATATAAATTTTTATTCATACGGATATGAAGAGTGTCTTCAAAAATTCTCTTCTTGGTTTTAAAATCTTTATTTCCCGCAGCAGAATTATCAGGTTTGCTAACAAGAGTTAGATTACCAATGGTATTGACTAGACCTGTGTAATCCTCACCAGAAACATTAGCCTGCTCTTCCCAATAGGACGTACTGGTCTGTGGCATAATGTGTTCAATGGATAGCTTGCTCATATCAAGCGTTGCAGAATTATCACTATTTTCTATTTTTTCTAGTAACCACCGCGTTAATCTCATAGTATAGGCATTAGCATTTGAAAGATTTGCCTTCAAAGATTTATCCGTTGGCACAGCCATATTGTTAGACTGATTTCGAGTAACAAGTACATAAATAACTATATCAACGATATTTTCAAAGCCACTTTTTTCGGCCTGTCTCTGTACATTCTTTATGTAGGCGGGAAATGCCTTAGATACTCTACTGGTATCATCACCATTGAAATATCGACGAATTTGGTAATTGTTCAATACTTTGATAACTTCAAAATATTGTTCTTCAGTAATCCTCTTATCTTTGTAGTACCATTCCGATAACTCTAAAACAAACGGTGCTGGCATCATGCTTTCTAAACTTTGAAAATCACTTAGGATTTCAGAATATTTACCCGTTGGTGCTTTATAATAAAGAGAAGCGAAGTAGTTAGAATATCGCACAAGTTTTTCAAGCAACTCCGCATCGCTATATTTTTTACGTTCTTCATACCAATAATTTTTAAACGCTTGATACAAAACATGTTTTGCAGAATATTTACCCATTATGGCTGCGAGATAATATCTGAAAAAATCTTCCATGGCCCTTGAATTATTGAATACTTCTTCTAATCTCCGCCAATAAGTTCTATATAAAATTGTTTGTTCTTCATTGGATTTATCCATCATAATGAAATTTCGAATTAAATCTGAGGCGGTTAACCTCTCACCAGTTGAATTAATACTCTCAAAAATCTGTTGCGCATTGTCGCGGTCGTCCAACTTAATATAGACTATGGAAAATCTTTTCAAAGCATACAAAACTCTATCAAAAGTATATTCATGAACCAGACTCTTCAACTCAGCCTGAAGATATAAAAAATTGCGAACGATATTGCTTTCGCTTTCCTTGTCAATCTCATCATATCTTCCTTCAGCTATGATAAGATAGTCATTTCCGTCAGCAACAGATGGATAAAGTCGTTGACGGTATCGGCTTCCTACTTTTTCAGAATAATTTTGAAGATAAGTTTCATCAATCTCTCTCGCACGGTACTCATTTTCAGCAATTGATTTCATAGCATGAGCAATCAAAAACATCGTCACTAACCGTTGCTGCCCATCTACTACAGAACGTTCCGTTTTATAATCAACAATATTCTCAAGATACACAATTGTCCCTAAAAAATGTTGTTTTTGGTTACTCTCATCTTCAATAAGTCCAATCAAATCTTTTTTCAGTTGTACAAGTTGTTTTTTCACAGTCCATGTGTATTTGCGTTGATACACAGGTATAACAAATTGTTTCCCCATTGCTTCAGGAATGAATTCGTCCAATAATTTTCTCGGGTTTGATTCCACAGTACTGCTCCTCTGCCATTTTCTACTTACTTTAACTGGATTATTTTTTTATAGAAGTACTTTCTTGACGGAAAAATAGCACACTGACTTCCAAGAAAGTATGCCCCTGCTTATATACTAATTTCTATTCACATATTTTCCTAAAAGCTGTACTTTCCTTTCTCGTAAATTATATCACATTCTTCAATTCCTTGCTTATTTCAATTGGATAGTCCATGCGCTTACCTTAACATTTTAATGTTCCGTTCCAGTTAAATCTGCTTTCAATAATACTTTTTATTTTTGGAAAAATCATCAAAAAAATCCCCCCTTTTTAAATTAAGAGGGAAGATTGATTATAGGTATAGTAGTTATTTCTTCACTACTTCTGCTGATATATCATCAATAAAACTCCTCAGGCAAAAGCGTATCCGCTAATTTGATATTGTCTGAGTAATCAATAGGAACGTCAATCACGACTGGTCCTGTTGTGTTAGGAATAGATTCTAGAAGTTCTTTCAGTTCTTTTGCACTGTGTACACGATGCCCTGTAGCTCCCATAGCTTCCGCATATTTTACATAATCAACGCTACCAAAGTTAACACCTGCGGCCCGGCCATATTTTTTCTCTTCTTGGAATTTAACCATATCATAGTGTCCATCATTCCAAATGATATGAATTAATGGCAAATTAAGGCGAACAGCAACTTCAAGTTCTTGACCTGTAAAGAGGAAACCTCCATCACCAGAATGAGAATATACCTTATGTCCTGGACGAAGCAAGGCAGCTGTAATTCCCCATGGCAAAGCAATACCTAGTGTTTGCATGCCGTTCGAGAAAAGCAAGTGACGTGGCTCGTAAGAACGGAAGTAACGTGCCATCCAGATGTAGAGTGAACCAACGTCAACAGTTACTGTTTCATCATCTTTAACCACTTCTTGGAAAGTATTGACCAAGTCGAGTGGGTGCAAACGTCCTTCTTCAGCTGCTTCTATGTCAAATTCGTGCTGGTTAATCACATCACGCAAACCTTTAAGGTATTCAACAGAGCCTTCTGGTAAATTATAGCCACGAACTGCCGGCAAAAGATTTTCCAATGTTTGAGCAATATCGCCGATCAATTCACGTTCTGGTTGGTAGTATGTATCAATCTCAGCAATTGCATTGTCAATAACGACGATGCGACTATCAATCTCAGCATTCCAGTTGCGTGCTTCATATTCGATTGGGTCATAACCAACGGCGATGACTAGGTCTGAACGTTTGAGCAACATATCTCCTGGTTGGTTACGGAAAAGTCCGATACGCCCGAAGAATGTATGTTCAAGGTCACGCGAAATTACACCTGCACCTTGGAAAGTTTCAACGACAGGAATAGACACGTGTGAAAGTAGGTTACGCAAAGCTTTGGCCACTTTTTCATCTGAACCACCTGCACCAACAAGGATAACAGGCAATACGGCATTTTTAATGGCTTGTGCCAAATAGTTAATGTCATCAATTGAGGCATTCCCCATCTTGGGATCTGACAATGGCTTAATTGCATTGACTGATACTTCTGAGTCGATTACATCTTGTGGAATGGACAAAAAACTTGAACCTGCACGGCCAGCTTTTGCAATGCGATAAGCATTAGCTATTGTTTCTGAAATTGTTGATGGGTCCAAAATTTCGGAAGAATATTTTGAAGCAGGTGCCATCATCTGTGCATTGTCCATAGATTGGTGAGCGCGTTTCAATCGATCACTCCGTTTTACTTGACCTCCAATGGCAAGAATTGCGTCGCCTTCAGAAGTTGCTGTCAGGAGCGGTGTTGCTAAATTTGATACACCTGGTCCAGAAGTTACAGCAACTACACCTGGTTCCCCTGTAATCCGCCCCACAGCTTGTGCCATGAAAGCAGCTCCCTGTTCATGACGTGTCACAATGAGTTTCGGTGCCTTAGAATCATGCTCCAAGCGGTCAAATACACGGTCAATTTTAGCTCCTGGAATCCCAAAAACATATTTTACATTATGGTTGATTAAACTATCTACGACTAAGTCTGATCCGAATTTTTTATCAGTCATTTCTTCTCCATTTCATTTAAGATTCACAATCTTCACGACTAATTCTAGCAGAAAAAAATTTAATTTACAA
The DNA here is from genome assembly GCF_016758115.1 of Lactococcus garvieae. GTDB lineage: Bacteria > Bacillota > Bacilli > Lactobacillales > Streptococcaceae > Lactococcus > Lactococcus muris. The sequence goes on along the minus strand of NZ_WIVG01000001.1, from coordinate 106,415 downwards.
AAATAGAAGCCTGTCAAACACATATGTAGTCTGCTTTAGCCAATTTTTTAGTTATAAAACGTTTACATTATCTCCAATAACAAATTGCAAAGATTATTCTCGCATTTTTATACAAAAAACTATTGTACGATTACTCGAACAATAGCCCTCTCAGTTCTTCATCTTCTGGGACAAGTTCCAGATATTGTTTAATGTAAGTCTGAGCTTTATTATTTTGTCCCAGTTGCAGGAGAAAGTCAACATAGTCCTTCAAAAAATCAGGATTTTCCCTGAGTCCAGTCGAAAGAAGTTCTGTATAAAGTGCCTCTGCCTGCTTATCGTTTTCCAGCTCCTTATTGGCTTGAGCAAAAAGCCACTGTGCCAGCAAGTGTTCTTCTTCTAAAAGCTTTTCAAGGCGAATCACTGCCTCAAAATCACCCATATTGAAATAAAGGTTAGCAAGCAGAAAGACGGTTTCATCATGAAGCTCCGCAACATTGAGAGCATCCACCAAATAACGTTCTGCTGCTGCTTGATCTTTTTGACTGTAAGCCAGTTTAGATAGAAAATGCAATAATAAAGCTGAGTTTGGGTTTTTACGCAAACCTTCCTGAGCCACTCGTGCTGCTTCCTCAAACTGACGATCAGCCTCCAAAGCTTGAGCATAGGCCAGCTCATAGTTTAAAAGATCCGTGTTATAATCTTCCAGCTGTTTAAAGTAGCTAATGGCACGCGTTTGATTATCGAGTGCACTGTAAAGCAAGGCAATCTTGTAGATAGTATCTGCTGTTTTAGAAAATTCCAGTGACTTTTCCAAAAAAGACAGAGCATTTTCAAAATTTCCAAGCTGTGCATAGGATTCACCAATCCGCTGATAGGTGGAAATCTTAGTCTGCTTCAAGATTTCACGGACAGAAAGTTTGGCATAATTTTGAATTGCCTCTTGATAGGCGCCTTGCTCATAATAGCTTTCCGCCAGAGCGAATGTAATTAGTGGAGAATCTGATAATTCACGGGCTTCTTCAAGCTTACTGATAGCTGTCTCAAAGTCACCTTCAAGCTGGTACAAGTCAGCAATTTTAATCAGAGCAGCAACATAGTTCTCATCACCTAAAGGAATCTGATAAAGATAGTTCAATGCCTCGTCAATCTGTCCATCATCCTCAGCGATTTCAGCTAAATTGATCAAATAATCGGTACTGCTAGGATTGTCACCTAAAATCTTGTCATACACTTGATGACTCTCGTCAATAAATCCCATCATCTGTAAATACTCTGCTAGGTCAGCGAGCATTTCTTCACTATCATACTTGAGTGCATGACTTAAGGCATTGTGCATCCCAATCAAATCACCTTTGTGCAGGAAGTCAATTGTATCTTCTGAATAAGACATTAGTTTTCCTCTGTTTCTTGAATTTCAACCGTTTTTCCTAAACCACCGGGATGATAGAGTTCCGAAATTTCACGATACCAATCATAAAAGTGGCTGATAATAACCTTAGCTGCCGCATAGAATGGAACTCCCAAAAGCACCCCCCATAGTCCAAAGACTTTACCCGCAGTCAAGAGAACAAAAAGAACTGTAACGGGGTGAATACTTAACTGTTTTCCTAAAACTAATGGAGAAACAAAACGGCCTTCGATTGTTTGTTCAATGATATATACGATCAAAACCTTGAGCAACATCATCGGACCACCAGTAGCTAACCCAATAATCATGGCAGGGATAATTGCCAAATAGAAACCTAAGAAAGGAATCAGATTAAAAATCCCTGAGAGAATCGCAAGAGTAATTCCATAACGCAATCCAATGATTGGCAATCCAATCGCTAACATCAGAGCTACCGCCAAAGCAACAATGACCTGACCACGAACATAGTTAGCCAACTGACCATTCATTTCAGTCAAAATCTTAGATGTATCTTTACGCCAGTTAACAGGTAAAAGATGCGTGATATAACCGTTCAAATTCTTTCCATCTCGTAAAAGATAAAAAAGAACAAAGGGGAAGATAACAAGTGAAATAAAGACACTCGCTGTACGCGTAATGACATCCGTAATCGAATTAAAGGCTATGGATGAATAATTTTTTGACCATTCAACAATGTTGTTCCCCATAGAATCCATAAAGTCATCCATCTGTGGACGGAACTGCTCAAAATGCTGATTTGTCAGTAGTTTATTCACTTCTTCTTGAATTTGTTCCACGTAGCTTGGCACATGCCTAGAAAAAACAGAAACACTGTTTGATACAGAAGGAATAGCATAAGCCAGCCCCCATACAAGTAAACCTGCGATCAACAAGAAAATAACTACAATACTAACAATACGCGGCACACGCTTCTTCTCTAGGTAGTCAACGATTGGGTTAAGCAAATAATAAAATACTGCCGCTAAAACAACGGGTAATGAAACGATTGCTAAGAAATCGCCAATCGGTGCAAAGATGAAATGTACCTTATTGAGCAATAAAATATTCAGCAACAAAAGCAAAACAACTAGTAGTACTGTTACTACCTTGTTATTCATAAACCATTTGAAAAAAACAGAGGCTCTGAGGTTTTGTTTTTCCATGGGACGTTCCCCTTCTTTTGTGAAAATTCTTCTTATAATTATAACATAATTTTTATTAATTTGGTCGAGAACTTTCCTTATTTTGCATAATTTAATTTATGTAAAATAGTCTATTTGTGACGTCCCGTTTTCAATCCTCTAATCAACGGGATTTAACTTTCAATCCCCCTTATAATATATTTAGTGGTTATCCGCCACATAAGTTTATACTTAATTAAGACCGTGGATCAGTATTTCCTCCAAGCGCTTGACGTTTTTTCTACAATTTTCTACAATAAGGTTACAAGACAAAAAGTGCGTGGATACCACAGAAATAAATTTATTGCTGGAGATACACTTGATGTTGTACGTTAGAATTGATGTCGCAAAGCATAAACATGACTTTGCCCTATTAGATGAACAAGGTGAAATACCGATTAAAAATAAATATTTCCCCAACAGCCTTGATGGCTTTGCTTATCTACACAAGAAACTCCAACAACTCAACGAAAGCTATCTCATTGCCCTTGAAGATACCGGACACTATTCCTTTAATCTCTTGGCTTTTTTACATGAGAATAACTATCAAACTTACACTTACAATCCCTTTCGTCTATTAGCATAGAAGAAAGCTATCACCACATGTGGAGTTGGTGGGGCTGCTGTCAAAAGTGAAAAAGTAATTTTTATACATCAATGGGCTCAGAATTAGGAGGATATGATGAGAATAGGAATTATACAGGGAACAACTCAAGTCAGTAAGAATGAGTTGCTCCATAATACTGTCGTAAAAGCTGTAGAAAAAAAAGGGTATGATGTATTTAATTTCGGAGTTTATCCCAACGAGAAACAGTCATATTCATACACAGAAATCGCCTTTTTAACTGCACTACTCATAAACAGTAAAGCTATTGATTTTGTAATTACTGGCTGTTCTTCTGGGCAAGGGATGAATTTGGCCTGTAATACATTACCTGGATTGTTATCGGGTTTCATTCAAAACCCTCAAGACGCTTATTTATTTGGAAGAATTAATGATGGGAACGTGGCTAGTTTGTCACTAGGATTAGGATTCGGCTGGTTAGGCGAGCTTAATTTAGAGTATACGTTAGAAAAATTATTTGATGGAGAATTTGGGATTGGATACCCTGCAGATGTTGCAGAGAGAAAAGTCAGAGAAACTCATCGGGTGAAAGAATTTAATAAGATGAGTAAAATATCTATGATTGAATTAATGAAAAATATGGATAGAGAGTTTATAGATAAAATTATGACTAAGAAAAATGTTATTCATTATATCATTGAAAATTCTAACGAAGTGGAATTGGTGGACTATCTTATAAAAGAGATTTCATAAAAAAGTATTGAAGACAATAATCTGGCGGTGTTATTGCAAAAAGCTTGGAACTCACCAATGGTGAAAAGGTTTTGGAATTAACGAGAGTAAGGACAGCTGATGGGCTCCCGATTGTTATTTTCCAATCTTGCATCAATCCAAAAATGGTACAGATCACTGAAGAAGAGATTAACAATTGTGAATCTTTATACTCATTTTTAAGAGTGACTAGGTAGCCAACTACTTGAAATTCCACTAGGAACACCACTTTTAAAAAGGGCAACCATCGTTCATACAAATGGAAAACCTCTACTCTATACTGAATCTTCATACAATGGACATCTCTATCACTATTCAGTTTCCCATCAACGTATCGAATTAATGTAGTAATTTGTTAAATTTTATACTGTTTTTTAATCTAGCCCTAGCCCATTAGCTGCAATGACTGCTTTATACCAATGGAATGATTTCTTAGGAATCCGCTTTAATGTTCCATGACCCAAATCATCCTGATCAACATAAATGAAACCATATCGTTTGGCCATTTCCGATGTTCCAGATGAAACAATGTCAATTGCTGACCATGTAGTATACCCTATTAACTGAACTCCATCTCTAATGGCTTCTTCTATCTGCTTGATATGAGCAGACAAGTAATCAATGCGGTAATCATCGTCTATCTTTCCATCTTCTAGCACATCTTCCGCTCCAATTCCATTTTCTACAATAAATAATGGAATACTGTAACGATTATACAGATCGTTTAATGTATATCTCAATCCAATTGGATCAATTTGCCATCCCCACTCTGAAGCCTTCAAGTGTGGATTTTTCAATGTATTCTTTAAATTACCATCGGTTTCTTCAAAATTTTCTTTATCAGCTGCAGAAATTGAAGACATGTAGTAGCTAAACGCCAAAAAGTCTGCAGGATAACGTTTCAAAACAGCTTCGTCCTCTTCAAAGATTTGTAATTCAATCCCATTTTCATGCCAAAACCTAGCTGCATAGGGTGGATACTCACCACGAATGATCGTATCAGTAAAATAATAATTGTCCATTTGCTCATTTTTTTGTGCTTCTAATGCATCTTCAGGCTTACAAGTTGCCGGATAAGTCGTAAACTTAGCAACCATGCACCCCAACATCGCTTCCTTTGAAACTTTACTTAATGCTTTTTTAGCTAAGGCAGAGGCCACAAACTGATGATGCGCAGCTTGATAACAATCTTGCAGATAAGTTGCTTCATCATCTTTTACAATGCCTGTTGAGTAAAAGACATTAAAGCGAGCCCCGTTAATTTCGTTAAAAGCAATCCAATAGTTAACCTTTTCACCATATCGCTCAAACAATGTTTTCGCATAAGTTACATAAAAATCAATGAGTTGACGATTCTTCCAACCGCCGTACTTAGTGACTAAATTCATGGGCATATCAAAATGATTAATTGTAATCAGCGGCTCCATGCCATGCTTAATAACCTCAGCAATAACTTGATCATAAAATGCTAAACCTTTCATATTTGCTTTTGCATCATCACCATTCGGAAATATTCGCCCCCAAGCAATTGAAAAACGAAACACCTTAAATCCCATCTCAGCACACCATGCAATATCTTCTTTAAATCGATGATAAAAATCAATGCCATGACGCTTAGGAAATTTCCTATCATCCGTTTCCTGTAACACTTTCTCAAGCCGCTCAGCTGTTATTAACTTACGCACTGACCTCGGAACAGTTTTATCATGTTTGACTGCAATATCCGCAACAGTTAATCCTTTGCCATCTAAATCAAATGCCCCTTCTGATTGACAAGCGGCAATCGCACCACCCCACAAGAAATTTTCAGGGAATGTTTGTTCAAATTTTTTCATATAAACCGACCTCCATTAAGCAATTACCGTCAGCATTTTTTCTCCTAAGTTCACTTGACCCCTTGTTTTCTCAGGCAAAACCGACACAAAATCATTTGTATTCGTCACCACAACAATCACACTTGACTCATAGCCAGCTAACTTAATTTTTTCACCATCAAATTTCACAAGCAAATCACCCGTCTTGATAGTTTGGCCTTCTGTACAGAAAACTTCAAAATACTTTCCCTCTAATTTCACTGTATCAATCCCAATATGTATCAAAACTTCAACACCATTCTCATCCGTAATCCCAATGGCATGCTTTGTCTTAAAAACTGTCGTAATAATCCCAGTCACTGGCGACACGACTTCTCCATTAGGTGCATCAATCGCAATCCCTTCACCTAACATTTTCTCAGCAAATATATGATCGCTCACTTGACTTAACTCAACCACCTTCCCCGCAGCTGGACTATAAACAACACTTGACTTAATCTGACCAACAGGCTCCTTTTCTTCCTTATCATCTGTTATTTCAATTCCTTCTGCCTTAAAAATTGTCTTCCCAAGCAGATAAGTAATCAGAAAACTTGACACAACCGTCACACCCAGACCAACTAAAATGCTCGCAGGACCGCCCCCCATAAAAATTGGAATGGTTAAAATACTTGGCATCCCACCAGAATACGCTCTTGCCCCCATCATTGTTGCAATCATACCACCAAGTCCACCACCGATTAAGGTTCCGACCATCGTTGCTTTATACTTCGTTAACACGCCATAAAGAGCAGGCTCTGTAATCCCTAAGAAACCTGAAAAAGCTGATGATAATACAATTTGCTTCTGTTTTCTATCCTTGACTAAAAAATAAGTTGAAAAGGTTGCGGTTGCAGTTGCCATCGTACTTAAAAAGTTCGCAGGCGTAATAGTGGTATAACCAAAAGTGGCAATTTGCTGAAGCTGAATTGGGCGAATAGCATGATGCATCCCAACAATAACAAGAAAGGGTCGCGTTGAACCAATCACAAAACCGGCCAACCAAGGTGCCTGATCAATAAGCCATTGAATACCAATAGCTAAATAATCACCGATATAAAAACCAACTGGGGCTACACCAATCAGCATGACTGGTGCCATAATTAAAATAGTAAGTAAGGGGGTAAAAACCGTACTGATTAAATCAGGCATCCATTTTTCTATCCAATTCCACACATACTTTAAAATCCAAGCACCTAGCAAAATCGGCAAAATGGAAGATGAATAATCAATAAGTGGCAATGGTAAAAATCCAAATGCAGTCAAAGGATCATTTTCTCCTACCATTTTCATTAGATCAGGGTGCATGATAATACCAGCAAGGGCAAGCGCCATGTACTCATTGGTTTTGAACTTACGAGCCGCTGAAACTGCAATTAAAAATGGTAAGAAGAAGAACATGGCATTACCAGTAATCGTTAAAACTAAATTTAACGTACTTTCTGGATCAAGCCATCCTTTCTCCCTTGCAAAGAAACTCAACCCTTGAATCATACCACCAGCAACAATAGGTGGCAATGCAGCAACTAAAATACTAGATAATGTGCCAATGGCAGTATTAAAACTAAATTTTTTCTCCCCATCATGGTCAATTCCTGAATCAACTAAATCTAATGATGGATACTGCTCCATTATCTCACGAAAAACCTTTGTAACCCCATTTCCAATAATCACTTGATACTGCCCACCTTGAATTTGAACACCTACCACATCTAACTGCTCTATTTCCTTTGTTTTCGCCATGCGGTCATCTTTTAACACAAAACGCAAGCGCGTTATACAATGGGTTAAAGATTTAATATTTTGAGCCCCACCCACGAGTTTCACAATCTTTGTTGCTAATTCTTTTTTATTCATTAAAATCACTCCTCTTTCAAGTAAAAAAACCTTGCATCACTGGCATCTGAAAAAATAGTGAAACTCACCTATCAAGTTCCTATTTTATTGCCAAATGATCAAGGTCTTGCCAGCCTAACTGTAACGAATCCTTTATAATCTGTTCTTTTTTTCAACTAAATTGCGAAGATGTAAAATCAAATACATTTTTTCAATATTCGATGTGTGCCAGCCTTGTTTTTCTTGTAAATAATAGTCAATCAAATCGACACAATTCTTTTCTTTATTGAAGCGAGAGAATACCATGTCAACCAACTCATTTTGGTCTCCATTTTCTTGTATGACACCATTTTTTTGACGCATTAGATAATAGCGGAGATGCGTAATAAAACGTTGAAAATACCAAGAATCTTCATCATAATCACAGTTTAACTGGTATCTAACAAGTTGTAAAATATCATTGGTCATCTCAACCATTTGAACACCCTCATGATGTACCGATGACTCAATTTGTGCATTAACAAAATGGAGTGCAATGAAAGAGGCTTCCGCATCAGAAATATTCACTTTTAACTGTTCACGTATTAACGTAACCGCAAATTTTCCAATCCCATATTCAATAGGATAAAACTTTTTAATTTCCCAGTCAAGCGGATTAGAAATATCCATTTGTTTTTCATAGCGTTGTAGTGAAAAACAAATATGATCAAGTAACGTAAAGAAGATATTCGGATTCAAACTTTCCTTAATTTGAACCTGTCCATAACGAATGATTCCATCTACTACTTCGATATCTGTTCTACTAGCATCCGTGATTAATGATGCCATTTGTTCTAGATTTAAGCTACCTTCAGAATAAAAAGTCTTTTCCACCTGATCCTCCGCAATCTGATCACCTGAATGTTTTCCAAAGCCAACACCTTTTCCCACTACAATCAATTGTTGTCCATTTTTTCTCGCTAATGCTACATTATTGTTGATCCTCTTTTCTACAATCAAGATCTCACCTCCAAACCTGAATCAAATCAGAACATTTTAAAACATATTGCTTAGCTTTCCCTTTGTGATGTATTTAATCAAGAAGCACACTCCTTTCATTTCTTTACAGTTTCTTTAAAAAATAAAAACCAGAATAAGGACAAGTAGTAAAAAACTATTTGCACTTATTCTGGTCTTGCCTGCCGAACAGTAACGAATCCAGTAAAAAAACCGTTTCAATTTAAGAACAATGATACCATATTCCAATAAAATTGTCAATAGTGTGTGCGTCTTTTTTTTGAGGTTATTATTCAGAAGACGAAAATTTGATTAAATTTGCAATCTATTTTTAATTAGTAGTGAAAAATTTTTGATGTTATTTTATGTTTTTTAAACAACATCAAATCGCTTAATATACTGGTATTATATATCTCAATGTTTTTTTCAGTAGTTTTCTTCTCTTTTTTTTTAGCTTCTCTAAAGTTATTCCAAGACCTTTGGCTCAAAAAAATCCTTTGATACCAAGCCTTTTACAGCCCTAATCTATTTCTTCCTTGTAAGCAATGCAACTGTCTCAACATGCTTCGTCTGCGGAAAGAGATCAACCGGCTGCACTTTTTCCAAAAGATAGCCTTCTTCCTCAAAGCGGACGACATCACGTGCAAATGTCGCTGGATTGCATGAAATATAGATGATAGTGCGTGCTTGTGTTGCTGTTGCCGCTTTGATAAAGCTTTCATCTAACCCCTTACGTGGTGGATCAACAAAGATAAGATCAGGCTGAATCCCCTCTTGCAACCATCGGGGCATCACTTCTTCTGCTGGACCTACTTCATAATGCGCATTTGTGATACCATTAAGAGCTGCATTGACCTTGGCATTTTCAACTGCTTCAGGTATAACTTCCATACCGTAGACTTGTGCGACTTTGTCTGCCATTCCAAGTCCAATGGTTCCGATACCGGAATACGCATCAATGACGACATCATCTGCTTTCAAATCTGCAAAATCATAGGCCAACTGATAAAGCTTCTCTGCTTGTGCTGTATTGACTTGATAGAAAGCCCGTGCTGAGATTTGAAATTCCTTACCCAGCATGCTATCCGTAATATAATCTTTACCTGACAGAAGTTTGAACTCTGAACCAAAAATAGCATTTCCTGTCGACTTGTTAATGCTAAGCTGGAAGGAGTCAACCTTATCACTGTATTCGGTAATAAGTTCAGAAAGCCCCGCAAATTGAGCCTCGGTCACAACCAAGATGAGCATGGTTTGACCGCTATGGAAACCTCGACGAATCACGATATTACGTACAATACCTCGCTTTGCTTTCTCATCATAGGGTTGAATGTTAAGCCGTATTAAACTTTCACGCACTTGATTGACCAAATCATCAATTTCAGGACTCTGGATGTAAAAATCATGAATTGGCACTAAATCGTGAGAGTTCTTACGGAAAAAGCCTGTTTCTGTCCGTCCATTCACGCTACGAACAGGTACTTGGGCTTTATTTCGATATTGAGTTTCTTGTTCGGCACCTAAGGTTTCGAGGACAGGGAAATCTGGCTTATGTGCATTTTTACGAAGTACATCAACAACTTGTTTATGTTTAAAGTGAAGCTGGGCTGGATAAGTCATGTGCCCAAAGTCAGCAATTCCTGTGCGGAGATAGGTCATATTGACATCTTGCACACGATCTGGTGATTGGCTGAGCCATTCTTCAACCTTGCCAAAGCCGAAGTTCTTTCCAACTTTTAGGACTTTCATTTTAATCTCTTCACCGGGTAAGGCATTTTCAACAAAAAAAGGGAAGTTATCTGCTTTGATAACTCCTTGCCCTTCGTGTGTCAAATCAACGACTTTTCCTTGGATAATTTCATTTTTCTGGAATTTTCTCATGATTTTATGATAGCATACCCGCTTGATAAAGTCCAATGATGTTTAAATGACAAGCACCTTAAACATCTTCACGGGGATTGCTTACAGTAAGTTTTTTGTCAACTTTCTAAATATCAAAGAAAGGATTTGTATTCGCTTTACTTTCTATTATTTCAACACCTGTGGCAAAGCTGGCTAACTTTTCAGCAACTTTTGGAACAAAGAGGTGTTCCAAGTAATGTCCAGGATCAAGTCCGATAAGGCCTTGCGAAAGTTGGTCATGCCCAACATGGTAATAGATGTCACCTGTGATGTAAAGATCCGCGCCTTTAGCCTGAGCATCTGTCCAAAATTTACCACCGCTTCCACCACAAATGGCGACACGCTTAATCATCTGACTTAAAGAGTGGTCATAAGTCACTAAACGCAAGTGGTCTAAAGCAAAAGTTTTTTTCATTTTCTCTGAAAAGTCCGCCAAGCTCATCGGCTCAATATTACCTACGCGGCCTAAACCTTCTTCGCATAAAATTTCTGTATCCTTAATCTCTAAAAGTTCACAGAACCAATCATTAAGTCCCCCATCAACAACATCAATATTGGTGTGACTTGTATAAACAGCAATACCGGCTTTCGCCAAGTCAAGGACTATCTTTTCCTGACTGTCCGCATCTGTCAAATTCGCTAAGGGACGGAAAATGACAGGATGTTTCGCTAAAATCAAATCCACGTCTTTTTCAATAGCTTCCAAAACAGTTTGTTCTCGAATATCCAAAGTAACTAAAACTTTTTTTACCGGAGCATCAAGTGAACCAATCTGTAAACCTACAGGATCGCCTTCAACCGCTAAGTCTTTCGGGCAAAACTCTTCGTACAAGGCCATGAAATCTCTGATTTTCATTGTAGGACTCCTTCTATCTTTTCTTTTTTAACTTGAACAGCTGCGCGTTTCTCATGGTTTTCAGGAAGTCGTTCAAGTATTTTGTTTAAAGTACTGAGTTCTTTATTCCATTTTTTACGGAAGACCTCTGATTTTTCTTGCAAAAGATAAGGTCCAAACTCAAGCTCTATTTCATTCAGCTCAGATGTGCCATGCTCTGCCACAATAATTTCATAGATTTTTCCTGCTTCAAGAAGAATCTTTTCTGACGAAATTACAAAATCATGCGCGACAAGCCACGAACGAAGACTTTCTTCATGATTATTGGGCTGCAAGATAAGTTGCTCCACTTGACTCAATTTATCTTTACCCTCTTCAAGGATTTCCGAAATTAAAAGTCCACCCATACCCGCAATCACGATACTTGAGATAGCGTCGCTTTCTTCAAAGGCAGCCAAACCATTGGCTAATCTGACCTCTATCTTATCTTGCAAGTTCTGCTCAGCCACATGATTTTTAGCAATCTGAAATGGTCCTTTAACCACTTCGCCTGCGATTGCAAAATCAATCTTTTTTTGCTGAACCAAATAGGTTGGGAGATAAGCATGATCACTGCCTACATCCAAAAGACGGCTGTCAGATTTAACGAGATCAGCAACAGCTTGTAGACGTTTTGAGAGTTTTACTTCAGTCATTCAAGTTTCTCTTTCCAAATTTACAGTATTCAAGGACAGGACATTCTTCACACTTTGGTGCGCGCGCCGTACAATGATAACGTCCAAAAAAGATGAGGTGATGATGACTTTCCACCCAGCGTTCCTCAGGAATGAGCTTCATCAACTTTTCTTCGACTTCCAAGACGGAGGCTTTCTGTGGCACGATATCTAAACGCTTTGAAATCCGTTCTACATGGGTATCAACAGCAATTCCAGGTATACCATAAGTTTCTCCCAGAACGACGTTTGCTGTTTTTCGGCCAACACCAGGCAAGGTTTGTAATAATTTTTTATCTTTTGGCAGTTCGCTATTAAAGTTTTCTACCAGCATCTGAGAAGTCTTTACAATGTTTTTCGCTTTCGTTTTGTAAAGTCCAATTGTTCGGATACATTGTTCAACGTCTGAAATGTCTGCCTGAGCTAAACTTTCAGGGTTAGGATACTTCGCAAAAAGACCTGGTGTCGCCTTATTTACGCCCTTATCTGTGGCTTGTGCAGATAAGATAGTTGCAATCAAAAGTTGAAAAGGCGTTTCCCACTCCAGCTCTCCGTGTGCTTCCGGAAACATGTTTACAATGATATCTAAAGCTTCTAAAAATTTTTTCTTACTTAACATATTATTTTCCGTTCCAAGGACCATCCATTGGGATATAAAAATCTGTATTTTTTTGGTTCTGTGTAGCTTCTACACGCTCTGCTTTACGCTGCTCAATAGCTTGTGTACTCATTAAGCCTTCGTTACGCCAGTTTCGCAAAATCGCTTTGATATAGTTGAGCGAAACTTTTCGATTAATGACTGCTTCACGAAGAGCAAGTTTAATCAACTCTGCATCATAATTATCTTCAAAAAGCAGGCTGCGCAGTTCTTCACTTTGCATTGGTGTAATCATACCCATCTCTGCTTCAAAAATATTAACTAAATCTTGAAGTTGCCCCGTGTTTTGTATATTAGAAGTATCTTCTGCTTGAATTTTTGGTGTCAATCCTTCCAATTGATCCAGCTTTTTAAGTGCAGGAGTAACATCAAAAATCGTTTCTACATCCCCTGAAATTTCCAATAAGGTAACTTTCAAAGAACCAAAATCTTGCAAATTATCAATACTGTGGTTAACATCTGAAAGTTTCTTTCCTATCTTTGTAGCAATTTCACTGGGCGCACTGTCACGATTTTCATACAGATAAAGCCAAACCAAAAAGTCCCCCGCTGAGGGGAAAAGTTGAGCAAAATGCTCCAACATAGCATGAGGAAGTATGATGTGTCCAGCCATATAGTTTTCATAGTAGGTCATGCTATTATTTTATCACATTTCATTGTTTTCTTCCTTTTCTTCTATGAGACAAGCATGGATAAAAAGGGAACTATAAAATAATTCGCATTATCCAGAAAGAATTGTTTGACAATTTATCCTAAAAAAAGTAAAATATTCACAAAGACTATGTAAAGGAGATAACATGGCTGGCTCCCAAGTTAATAAACAACTACCTAAGGCAACTGCAAAACGTTTGCCTCAATACTACCGTTTGTTCAAACTTTTAGTTGATGAACAAGTGACGCGCACAAACTCGCAGCTTATTTCTGAAAAAATTGGTGTAGATGCAGCAACGATTCGGCGAGATTTTTCACTTTTTGGTGAACTGGGACGGCGAGGTTATGGCTATGAAACACGTGCTTTGCGTGACTTTTTTGGAGAACTACTTGGACAAGACCGTGAAACCCATATTGCCCTTGTAGGAGTCGGCAATCTTGGACGGGCCTTGATTAACTACCAATTCCAAAATCGCAATAAGATGCGTGTTACCCAAGCTTATGATGTACCAGAAAATCCACTTGTAGGTACAACGAGCGCTACAGGTGTTCCCATCTACGACATTGCAGATTTCTCAAAACATGTCAAAAATTCAAAAATCAAAACAGCGATTATTTCTGTAAATAAAGAAAATGCTCAAGAAGTTGCAGATATCTTAGTAGAGTCCGGAATCAAAGGTATTCTTAATTTCTCACCTTTACGCCTGCATGTACCAGATGATGTCGTAGTACAATCTATTGACTTAACCAAAGAACTTCAAACCCTCTTGTTCTTCATGTCACATAAGGATATCAAATAAAAAGCTCAGATAATTTCTAGATGGCTTGTTTGTCCGAACTGCTTGAAGTGTGAGGGTATCAATGCACAAAACATCACTTAAAAAATACAGCAGCACTTGAATAAACTGCTGAAAAAGTCGGGAAATTCATTTTTCCCGACTTTTTTATACGACAAGTTCTTGTATTTAAGCAAAACAATATAAGTTTTTCAGTAGTCTTACACTCTGTCTCTATATTTTTTAATGGTCCAATAGACCCTCTTCTCTGAAGCTGAGATAGGTATTGTGTCCTGTAATAATGTGGTCTAAAAAATGAATGCCTAAGTTTTCGCAAACCTCCTTAATTTTCTTGGTAAAGACTTTATCCTGCGGACTTGGCTGAGTTATACCTGAAGGGTGGTTATGTGCAATAATAATTCCGACAGCAAGATTTCTAATTGCATAATGCAAGATCTCACGTGGATGAGCAATTGAATGGTTGACTGCTCCGATGAAAATCGTTTTTTTCTGAATGATACGGTTTTGACTGTCCAAGTAAATCGCAACTAAATTTTCCTGATCAAAAGAAGCCATCTCATCTACTAAACTCATCCCCAGTTGTTGAGACCCCATCACTTGCCCATAGCGCTTTCTTTGTGTTGTATGAATCCTCTTTCCCAGCTCAATCATGGCTCTTATTTCAACTGCTTTTACTTGACCAATGCCTGATATTTCCTTTAGCTCTCCCACTGAAGCACGGCGAAACTCCTCTAAATTGTCAAAAACACTCAGCACACGAGCTGCAAGTTCCATGACATTTTCTTTTTTACTACCTGTTCTCAATAAAATAGCTAAAAGTTCCTGTTCATTCAGCTTTTCAGAGCCAAAAGCTAATAGACGTTCACGGGGTCTCATAGGATAATTATCTTCTCTTACTTGATACATGTCTTCTCCTTATATACCTATACGTAAAAAACGCTTGAAATTCACCTTTTCTTTTATCACAGAACTTGGATTTTCTCCATAAATCCCTAGGTTTGTCCCTTCACTCTTTAACTTGTCCCAAACAATAAGAAACAACCTCAAGAAACCATAATTACAGATACGCTGGGAAGAAAAAACTAAAAAAAACAGAAAATGCTCAATGTGGCATAGAAAGCCATCATCTTGAGCATTTTTCTGTTTGACTATTGAGACCTTAGACGCTTAAGAATACTAATTTCTTATTCAACAGTTACGGCTTTAGCAAGATTACGTGGTTTGTCTACGTCAAGACCACGTTGTACTGTTGCATAGTAAGCAATCAATTGTGTCGGTACAACCATTGAAATAGCTGAAAGATAAGGGTGAACATTATTGATGACAATATCATCATCTTCACGTGCTACAGCTTCTTCTACAATCGTAATCGCTGATGCACCACGTGCCACTGTTTCCATGACATTTCCTCGTGTGTGTGCTGCAACTTCTTCATTATTTGAAATCAGCGCAATCACAGGTGTACCATTTTCAATCAAAGAAATTGTCCCATGTTTAAGTTCTCCAGCAGCAAAGCCCTCACATTGGATATATGAAATTTCTTTTAGTTTCAAGCTAGCTTCCATAGAAACAAAGTAATCTTGTTTACGACCAATATAGAAAGCATTTCGCGCTTCTGGCAACAGTTTTGCTACTAGGTCTGAAATCATTTCTTTCTCTGAAAGCGTGGACTCGATAGATTGAGCAACGAGTGAAATTTCCTTGACTAAATCGAAATCAAGCGCCTTAAGATTTTGGTCGGCGTCACCTACAGCCTTAGCTAAGAAAGCTAAAGTTGCAATCTGCCCTGTGTAAGCTTTCGTTGAAGCAACTGAAATTTCAGGTCCAGCACCAATCAACATTGTGTATGTTGCTTCACGTGATAATGTTGAGCCAGGTACATTTGTTACAGTCAAGCTTGGATGACCCAGTTCATTTACTTTTACAAGTACTTGACGACTATCCGCTGTTTCACCTGATTGTGAAAGGAAGATAAACAAAGGATTTTCACTCAATAATGGCATACCATAACCCCATTCAGAAGCAAGGCCAAGTTCAACCGATGTATTTGTCAGCTCTTCAAGGATTTGTTTAGAAGCATAGCCTGCATGAAGTGATGTTCCAGCTGCGATGATGTAGATGCGGTCCGCTGCTTGAACTGCTTTTACAATGTCTGCATCAACAGTAACTTTTCCATCTTGATCCGTATAAGTAGAAACGAGTTTACGCATCACGCTTGGTTGCTCATCAATTTCTTTGAGCATATAGTAAGGATATGTTCCTTTACCAATATCTGAAAGGTCAAGTTCCGCTGTATAGCTTTGACGCTCTACTGTATTTCCTTCGTAATCCATTACCTCTGCCTTATCTTTAGTCAAGATAACGAGCTCTTTATCATGAATTTCCATAAATTCAGATGTTTCACGAATCATGGCCATTGCATCAGAGCACACCATGTTATAGCCTTTTCCTAGACCGATAAGTAAAGGAGATTTGTTTTTCGCAACATAGATTACATCAGCATCTTCTGCATCCATGAGAGCAAAAGCATACGAGCCTTCAATAATAGACAAGGCTTTTTTAAATGCTTCAAGTACAGAAAGTCCATCTTCTTCCGCAAATTTAGCGATGAGGTGTACGGCAACTTCTGTATCTGTTTGTCCCTTAAATGTATCATTTGCAAGGTATTCTTCTCTAATCTCTGAGAAGTTCTCAATCACTCCATTGTGTACCAAAACGAAACGTCCTGAAGTGGAAGTATGAGGATGTGCATTATCTTCGGTCGGTTTACCATGTGTAGCCCAACGTGTATGACCAATCCCCGCTGTCCCAGTAACGTTGTCCCCTGTTTTTGCTTCTAAGTCTGCAATGCGACCGACTGATTTTACAAGGTTAGCTTTTCCAGAATCATCGGTCACAAAAATTCCTGCTGAATCATAACCACGATATTCAAGTTTTTCAAGACCTTGCAACAGAATGTCCGTTGCATTACGGTTTCCAACAACACCTACAATACCACACATATTAATCTCTCCATTAGCTAAATTGGTATAGCTACTTTTTCTTTATTTTTTCGTCAATAAAAAAATGATAATACAATGTTTTGCATTTGTCAAGAATAATAAATCTTTAATTGGTATAGTTGATTATAAGCAAAAAAATAAATCTTTCGATTTACTTTAATTGCAACTTGACTAATTCTTTATCCACCTGTGCGAGTACCTTTTCTAAGTCTTCTTCATTGTTGACGAAGTCAAATAAATCACCATCAATACGCATTTTAGGTGAAACATTATAGTTTTTATACCATATTGGGTATTCCTCATGTACCTGTTGGTAATAAGCTTTCAGCTCTGGCTGTTTCTCTACTTGTTCAAAACTTCGCCCCCGTTGAGTGATTCTTGAAAGCATTGTTTCAAAGCTCACGTCAATATAAACAAGTAAATCAGGACGTTTTTTAGGCATTCCTTCTATCTCTTCTAGCATATTACTGAGCAAATTTTGGTAGATTTCTAGTTCTGTTTTTGTGACATTACCATTTTTATAATTTAGTGTTAAAAAAAGTTCGTCTTCAAATATCGAACGGTCAAGAACGTTATTTTCCTGATCATAAGCCATTTTGATTGATTCGAAACGTTTGTTTAAAAAATAAATTTGCAGCAAAAAAGCATATTTTCTAGGGTCTTGATAATATAAGTCAAGAACAGGATTATTATCTACCGCTTCATAATATACATCTGTTCCCAAATGGTTTCCCAAAGCTTTAGCCAAGCTTGACTTTCCCGCACCTATTGTTCCTGCTAAAACAATCAAAGTTTTATTCTCCTATAAAGTCCAAAGCAGGACTGTCTTCATTTTTATTGTTTATTTTTTTGTTCCAGTAAATACTCTCTGATTTGAGCCATAAAGTATAAGGAACCTGTCATTAAAAGAACATCATCTTCTTTTAACATGTCTTTTAAGACATGATATTCGTCTTTCCAATTTTCAACCAGTTCCACATTATCTCGTTCAAGATAAGTGAACTCTTCTAATTTTAAAGCTTTTGGATAATCAAAAGTGGTCAATATAAGGCGAGAATGTTCAATGCTCTGGAGCATTTTAATCATCTCTGTAATATCTTTTGTGACGATAGCTGAAAAGAGGATGATAATTTTCCGACCTGAAAATTCTGTTTTCAAATTCTCTAAAAGACGATGCATAGCATGTACATTATGCGCGCCGTCAAGTATAATCAAAGGCCTATGACTTATTTGCTCCATTCGTGCAGGCCAAAAAGTGGCTTGCAGACCTTTTCTGATAGCATTTTCTGAAAGTGATAATTTCATTTTTTCAGCATAAATCAAAGAAAGTTTGATTGCCAGTGCTGCATTGTCTACCTGATGAACCCCTAATAAAGATTTTTCTAGGTGGGTTAATTCAAAATGGTCATCCCTATAGTTAAAGTACTCATCTTCAAGCACTTCAACTTGATAATCTACACCAAATTGATAATGCTTTGCCTGCTTTTTTTCAGCTGTTTGCTGAATAACCTTTAGTGCTTCAGCAGAGATTCTTCCACTCACTAAAGGCGTATGCGGTTTAATAATTCCCGCCTTTTGTGCAGCTATTTCCTCTAAGGTAGAACCCAGTATATCCATGTGATCCAAACCAATGGTTGTTATCGCACTTGCTACAGGCTGAATCACATTCGTACTGTCCAGCAAACCACCCAAGCCGACCTCGATCAGAGCTACATCAACTTTTTCATCTGCAAAATAGCGCAGCGCTACAGCTGTAATAATCTCAAACTCAGTAATACCTGCAAATCGTTCATCCGCATCGAGCTGTTCAACTAAAGGCTTTATCTGCTCCACATAGAAAATAAGTTTCTCATCGGGAATAGGTCGTTCATTAATAGCCATACGCTCACCAAAGGACTCAATGAATGGACTTGTAAAGGTGGCTACTGTGAGACCAAGCTGACGTAAAATACTCCTTGTAAAAGCAACTGTTGAACCTTTACCATTTGTTCCAGCAATGTGCAGCATGGATAAATCCCTTTCAGGATTCCCAAGTAGTTTCAGCAAGGCTTCTACCCGAGTTAAACCAGGACGAATATTAAATTTAAGTCTACTGTGAATCCATTCTAATGCTTGATCAATATTCATGTCCTTCTCTTTTCTCTTCAAAATATTTTTGGAATTCCTCAGGTGCTTCGGCTTTAGAAAGTAAAAAAACAGGTAATTCAGAGCGCCTTGTCAGACCGTTTGTGAGTTCAAATGTGTAACGAAAATCAATATGTTGATGCGCTTTTTCATTTTTCACAGAATTAAACGGAATTTCTATGATATTCACATCTATAAGATGCCCATCTTTTGCTACGAGTCCCGTTTCCTCGTGAAATTCGCGTAAGGCAGCTTCTTTAGGACTCTCTCCTTCTTCCACATGTCCTGCCGGAAGTAAGAGTTCTTTTTGATAGGGATGTTCGATAAAGTATAGCTTTTCTCCCTCAAAAACAAGAGCTGATGCCGAAAGATGCAAGGATGGATTTTTCTTCCCTTTTAAATCTTTACTGTTTCTCAAAAGCTCTTTTATCTTTTGGATTTTTTTTGAATTTCCCAAAGAGGAAATCTCATGTATCAACTCATTGTACATCAGTATTTTTGGTAAATTTTAAAATTTTCTATTAAGCGATGCGTTGCTTCAACATCATGCACCCGTAAAACACGTCCACCATCCATCATCATTTGACTTTCGAGAATCAAAGTTGAGATGAGACGTTCATCAACTTCCATGTTTAAAAGGTTGCTCATGAAGGATTTTCGGGATATTGCTATCATCACAGGTAAACCCAGTTTTGTCAATAATTCAGTCGTTTTCAACCTCTGTAAGGAATCCACACCTGTTGCACCACCAGAAAAACCTACACCAGGATCAATACAAATCTGAGTGGTGGCAATTCCCAACTCCTTAAGTTCTTTTTGCTTATCGGCAAAATATGCAGGCAATTCTTGATAGACATTGTCCGCATAATGTAAGCCTGCTCGACCATTATTCATCACAACTAAAGCAGGTTGATATTCTTGTATGAGCAACAATTTTTCAGGTGTATCAAAACCATCTATGT
Organism: Lactococcus garvieae; assembly: GCF_016758115.1. Lineage (GTDB taxonomy): Bacteria > Bacillota > Bacilli > Lactobacillales > Streptococcaceae > Lactococcus > Lactococcus muris. The sequence continues at coordinate 86,179 of NZ_WIVG01000001.1, read as the reverse complement.
CATTGATGATATCTGCTCCTTCATCAAGTACACGTTGCATGACATAAGCTTCATCCGTATCAATGGCAATAACAGCTTCGGGAAATGCTCTACGAATATTTTTCAAAGGTTCCGCCAAACGTTGCCACTCTTCTTCTGGAGAAATGTCGACATAGCCAGGACGAGAGGATTTTCCTCCCAGTTCAACAACATGCGCTCCGTTTTGCAAATCTTGCTCAACACGGCGCAAGATATAGTCTAACGTCAGATTCTCTTTTGCCCCATCGTAAAAAGAATCTGGCGTCACATTGACAATACCATAAACAATAGGATCTAAAGTCAAGTCAAAAGAAAAATTCTTTCCTGACCAGATAATCTTATGCCGCTTAAAAATTGTTTCTAGAATCGCTTTCCCCTGCGGAAAAGGCCAGACTTGAATGAAGTCAGAAAGCTGATAAATCGTAAAAAAAGCCAACATATCTCGACCATCAAGCAAGGTTTTCGAGCCTAAGCGAAATAAAATATCGTTTAAGCTTGCCAGCTCTTGACTATTGCAGTCAGTGAACTTAACCACAATATGTTTTAAGGAAAAGGAATCTGTATTTTGTTCAATAATCTTCATTTTAAGTTAGGCTTTCTAAAAACTCCAGTCTCGTTTCTCTATTTTCTTCAAATTCCCCTAAGAAAAATGAAGTTCTCGTCTGAGAATTTCCTTTTTTAACACCACGCATCTCGATGCACATATGACGTGCTTCGACAACTACTGCTACACCTTTAGGCTGTAAAATATCATTCAAAATTTCTGCAATGTCTCTGGTGATATTTTCTTGGACAGAAAGCTTACGTGAAACATAGTTAATCAAACGCGGGATTTTACTTAGACCAATAATATTACCGTCTTTCGGAATGTAGGCAACATTTGCTGTGCCAAAAAAAGGCAACATATGGTGCTCACACATAGAATAAAACGGAATGTCTTTAATCAAGATGGTTTGATCTTGTTCTGTCGCTTCAATCTTAAATAGCTTGTATTCTTCAAAGGCTGTTAATTTTTGGGAAGAAAGGATTTCTTCGTACATCTTAGCAACACGTTCTGGTGTTTCGAGAAGCCCTTCACGTTCTGGATTTTCACCCACAGCCGTTAAAATATCTCGGACAGCATTTTCGATACGTTTGCGCGCTGTTTTTTCTTCAGGAATTTCTATTATTTTTTGCCCTTTCCCTTCAAGATTAGAGATAGCCTGTTTGACTTGGGTTTCATATTCAAAGCCCTCCTCTAAAATGTCCATGAGAGGAATCAAAACAAAAAGACGATTGAACAGTTCTTTATGAGGAATAGTCAAATGCTCCTCTCGAAACTTTTCAGTGCCATAAAATAAAATATCAATATCGATAGTTCGTGGCCCCCAATGAACTGCACGTACACGGTTAAGCTTGCCTTCAATATCATGAATAACTTCAAGTAAAGTTTCCGCCTCCAAAGTTGTTGAAAGCTTCAAAGCTATATTGACAAAATCATCTTGTGGAACACCGCCGACAGGTGAAGTTTGGTAAACTTTTGACTTTTTTTCTATCAAGATAGCTGAGTTTTGCCCTAAGAGGTTCACCGCCTCTTGTAGATATGCTTGCTTATCCCCAATGTTACTTCCTAAACTCAAATAAACCGTTTGCATCACTTTCCTGCTTCCCCCCTTAGAAAGCCGTAATTATTCTGTATAAATACTCTAACTTCAAAAAATAATAGTTTAACCAATCATTTCAATTTCTACATTGTCAAAAATCCCTGCAATAGGTACTGCCAACTTACGGATATGTACTTCCACCGTTTCGACCTTTTCATTTTCTTTGATGGTTTGAATGATGTCGAACGCTAATTTTTCAATCAAATCTGCACGCGATGATGCAATGATTTCCGAGATGCTTTCATAAAAAGAAACATAACTCAAAGTTTCATCTAGGCTATCCACACCAGAATACGAAAAATTAGTCGTTACAATCAAATCAATCTCTAAATTTTGTCCTAATACCTTTTCTTCAGGCAAGACACCGATATGAGAAAAGAATTTCATGTTATTAATTTTAATCTTATACATACTGTTCAATGGCTGTCCATGCCTCATCAATTCCTGTTTTGTCAAAGCTTGAGAAAATAACAAAATCATCTGTACTGTCAAACTGCAAGGCTTTTTTGATTACTGAAACATGCTTGTTCCATTTTCCACGCGGAATCTTATCTGCCTTCGTTGCAACTAGAATAACTGGAATATCATAGAACTTTAAAAAAGTGTACATCAGCTTATCGTCTTCTGATGGTTCATGACGCAAATCTACAAGAGCAAGGACGGCCTTCAGATTAGGCGCCGTAGTGAGGTACTCCTCAATCATTTTACCGAACTTTTCTCGTTCCTTTTTGGATACACGTGCATAGCCATAACCTGGCACATCAACCAGATGTACTTTGCTGTCAACATTATAAAAATTAAGGAGCTGGGTTTTTCCCGGCGAACTTGAAGTTCGTGCAAAGTTCTTTCGGTTGAGCAAGGTATTTATAAAGCTTGATTTTCCAACATTTGAACGCCCTGCAAGCGCGATTTCTGGTATATCCGTATCTGGATATTGCTTGGCAGAGGCTGCTGAGATTGTCAGTTTTAAATTATTAGGATTTATTTTCATTATTCTCTTTCCCTGTGTCTTTCAAGGTTTGTCTTAAGCATTTTTTGAAACCATAACAAGAAAACCATGAGCACTCATGATTTTCTATTTTTCAATATAAATGACTTCTGCTTCTGCTTTATCACGTACAGCTGCCTCTGTAATAATCACTTTTTCAATGTTATCATGACTTGGAACTTCAAACATGATATCCATCATCACTTCTTCAATGATTGAGCGTAACCCACGTGCACCTGTCTTGCGTTCAATAGCTTTTTCAGCAATCGCATGCAAGGCTGCATCTTCAAATTCCAGTTCAACATTATCGTAGCTTAATAACTGCTTGTACTGCTTAATTAAGGCATTCTTGGGTTCTGTTAAAATACGGATCAGGTCAGATTCTGTTAGACGTTCCAAAGCCGCGACTACAGGTAAACGTCCAATAAACTCAGGAATCAAGCCAAAGGTCTGGATGTCTTCTGCGATAATTTCTTGCATATAGGATTCGTCATCTGCTAATGCTTTATTATTTGTTCCGAAACCGATGATTTTTTCACCAAGACGTTGTTTAACAATTTCTTCAATACCATCGAAAGCTCCTCCAACAATAAAAAGGATGTTTTTCGTATCAATTTGAATCATTTCTTGGTTGGGATGCTTACGTCCACCTTGCGGAGGGACACTTGCTACAGTACCTTCGATAATTTTTAAAAGAGCTTGTTGAACACCTTCACCCGAAACATCACGAGTAATCGAAACATTTTCAGATTTTTTAGCGATTTTATCAATTTCATCAATATAAATGATACCGCGTTCAGCACGTTCGATGTTAAAATCACTGGCTTGAAGAAGTTTCAATAAAATATTTTCAACATCTTCTCCAACGTAACCCGCCTCAGTCAAACTCGTTGCATCGGCAATAGCAAAGGGAACATTCAGTGATTTTGCCAAGGTTTGTGCTAGGAAAGTTTTCCCTGAACCTGTTGGTCCAATCAAAAGAATGTTAGACTTTTGGAGTTCAACTTCATCATCATCCTTACGCGCAAAATTGATACGCTTGTAATGATTATAAACGGCAACGGCCAATGCACGTTTTGCGTGCTCTTGACCAATCACATAACCATTAAGATGGTCCAGCATTTCTCTTGGGGTCATTACAGGAGTAGTTTCAAAGTCCTGAGACTTCTCCTCTCGCATTTCTTCCTCAATCAAATGACTTGATAACTCAACACATTCGTTACAAATATAGACACCAACACCAGCAATAAGCTTCTTTACCTCTGGTTGGCTTTTGCCACAGAATGAACAATAGATATTTTTATTTTCTTTTATATCGTTAGACATGTATATCTCTTCTTCTAAATTTTAAAATTTTTTAGGAAAATAAAGTTCCATAAAAAGCATGAATGGAATTCACTATGTTAGTAAAGGCATTAAGAAGGAATATTACCCCTAAGCCCCAGCGCTTTTTACGGAAGCATTGCAGCGCAAGTATCACGCATATTGCACACAGGACAGCCGTAAATAAGCCAAAAATTGATTTTGTCAAGGTCTGTGCTTCTCCTTCCGCTCATATTTTTCAATCGTAAAATCATAAATATTTTTTTCGTCTTTTTCCCGATAGTCCTCTGATATTTTTTCATACTGTGAAAAATCAAAGTCTTCTGGAAAATATGTATCCGCTGTAAATTTCTCATGAACAATAGTTTTATATAAAGCAGATATTTTTTTTTCAAAAAGAAGGAACATCTTCGCACCACCGATAATATACAAATCACGGTCTTGGCTATTATACCATTCCAACACTTCAGAAACACTATGCATGATAAGAACTCTATCGTTGTCTTCTTTTGGATAGGAAGTATCACGTGTAAGTACGATGCTGATACGTCCCGGAAGCACACGTTTGTTCATACCTTCAAAGGTTTTTCGGCCCATCAAAATGGCTTGATGGTAGGTTGTATTTTTAAAATGTTCCAGTTCAGCAGGTAAGCGCCAAGGTAAATGACCCTCAATACCAATTGCCTTCGCTTCATCTTCTGCCCAGATTGCGTAAATCACTTTACTTCACCCCCTGCTTTTCTCTACTCCTTGAAAAGCCAACCATCCTTATAAAACAAAGATGTTCCTTTCTTTATTAAATACGTTGTCGTCCTTGCCCCTCAAGGCACTAAATAACAGACAGCAAGTCCTATGAGAGATAACTTAAACGTTTCATTCATCAACAGTCATAAAATATTGCACATGAGTGTCAATATCTTCATGTTTCGATAACAGCATTTTTTCTGTTGTCAAGGATATAATTACCTTTATCATTATATCAAAAAACACCTTTTTTTACTCTAATTTTTCTTTTGCAGAAAAAGTGTAAAAATTTTGCATTATTTTCTTTACTTTTCCTAAAAGATGTGGTAATATGTTTTTATCAATTAATTTGTTTCAATCAACCCTGTTATGATTAAAGCAAATTAGTCCCCCAACTAGGCTGCTCGCTGAGGCCATACTCCGAGCTACCTAGTTTTTATTTTTGTAAAAATCCCGCTTAATACAGTGAATGGAGAATATTATGAATCATATTGTGCTTTTTGAACCGCGTATTCACTTTAATACAGGAAATATTGCCCGAACATGTGCTGCTACAAATACTACCCTGCATTTGATTGAACCATTTGGTTTTGAAATTACAGATAAAAATCTCAAAAGAGCAGGTTTAGACTACTGGGACAAGGTAAATATCATTTATCATAAGAATCTTGAAGATTTTCTCAGTCATATCGATGGGAAGCTTTACTTGGTCAGTAAGTTTGCTGATCATGTTTATTCAGATATTGATTATTCAGAAACTTCTGAGGATTTGTATTTTATTTTTGGTCGCGAAGACACAGGCTTACCTGAGGCTTTCATGCGGGAAAATGCAGAAAAGTGCATCCGTATCCCGATGAATGATGCGCATGTACGCAGTCTTAATCTTTCGAATGCCGCTTGCATGATTATCTATGAAGCGCTTCGGCAACAGGGGTTTGCAGGACTAGAACTTAGCCATACTTATGAAAAGGATAAGTTGAAATAGGTTTAGACTTATCATGTTAAAAGAGGACAGAACATTTGTTCCGACCTCTTTTTTTATAATCTTTTATGAGTTAATTTGCTTGGTTGATGATGAGGGCTGGGCGAGGGCCACCTCCATTATTAGCATGAGTAACATCAGCTGAAGTTAACGTACTACCAAACCAGCGACTATCCACAATCCAGCTCCCAACAGCACTTGTAGGGGTACGCAAATGCCACCAAGTATTACTAGCTCCTAGACGCTCTCCTGGACTAGGGAAGGCGAGACCTGTTCCTGAGAAACGTGTCGCATCAGCCAAGGAAAGAGAAAAGGCACGGGGTGTTCCGCTAGTATCAACCTGAGTCACATCGGCCTCAACTTCTGGGAAATCATCCAGATTGTTGGGGATCCAGCGATCAAATGGGCCGTCAAAGGTGACATCCGCATGCGAAACTGTCCCTGTTGTAAAGTTATTCGCCACAGGTTGAACCATAGCTTGTACTGCGCTATCGAGCCCATCATACCAAGAGACTAGTGCCGCATCATGATCATTCCAAGAGACATTACGTATTGCCTCATTCCGAATAATCATATGATTATCAGAACCCATGTTCTCCAGATAACGGTATTGTTCACCTGCCATGGTGAAAACACGTCCTGGGTTCATGGCACTAAAGTTAAACGCCTCTGGCTGTGCATCCTCAAAAACGCCTGGATTGCCGTCATTATTTGTGATTTCTTGAAGTAATAGACTAAGATAACTACTATGAGTACTATCATTTGGAAGATTTACCAAGAACTCCTCGCTTTGATCTGAACTGATCAACTGACTGTCCACATGAATACCGTAATAGTATTGACCCGGGATGTTACCAGCAGCCGCAGCCATCTCTGCCGCATCAATCAAGTAAGAAGTCGCTTGCCCTGACTGGAGCGTATTGGCCCAATAGGCCCAGCCTGTCCGGTTATCTATCACCCAAAAGTTACCTGTTTTATCCGCAGCTGGTAGGGCATACCACTGGTCTATCGTCATCGGGGCACGGTCTTGTTGCAGGTTTTGTGCTGCATCGTTGGTGACAGTTTCTCCCGGCCAAGTGCCACCACTATTGTCAAAATCATCGCCCGATGACCAGTAAGCATCTGTACCGTCTCCGGGATGAGTGGCACCGTCTGTTACGCCATCTGTGACTGGACTTGTGATCCAGTCACGGGCATGTCCTGCAGCTGCCGTCATCAGGTCTGCGTTGTCATGGTTAAAGGTTGGCATAAACCAGGGCGCATCTTGTCCTGCTCGTTCCCAACCAAAGGTCAGTCGTGAGTAGCGATTGAAAGCCGCTGAGGCACCTGTACGAGTATTTAGATCATTTGCAGCTGGTCGCATGATTGTCCAGCTGTCTACATCATCACGAGTGGTCCCTGGTACAAGAGGTTCAAAGCCTGTTGTACCCCCTCTTTGAATTTCCATAAATTCCGACAATCGGATGCGCACCATGATTTCAATATCACCGAAGTTTTCAACGAAAACATCTTTGTTTTCGGTGTCTCGATTGTAGTAGTCATGGGTACGTCCACCGACGGAGTTCTCCCGTATCCGATCATTGATGGCCCGCTGGTTGAAGGCTTGGAAGGCGAAGGTCCCGCCTACCAAGAGCAGTAAGAGCGATAAGAGTGCGAGATTGCGCAGCTGCCGCCGTTTTTTCTTTTCTGGTGTCATAAACTCCTCCTTTGACGTAACATTTACTTTTGAGTTTTCATTACATATACATTTCTAATGTTACGTTTACTTTCTGAGTCTATAGTATAAAAAAAAAAAAGGTCAAATGAAATGAGTGTTTGATGAGAAAGGCGAAGGACAAATTGACGAGTAGGTGACTTTGTGGCAGTTGAAAAAGTAAATTTATCGGAGAACAGTAAAACGCTCAAACTAGCTTGAGCGTTTATTTATAGCTTATAGACGATAGAAACTTCAGTTCACCTTTACTTCATGAGCATTCACTACAGCTTCTGCTTCAGGTTTAGAATTTAGAATTAAGTTAAGAAGAATGGCTGAAACTGTACTGACGACAATCCCATTAGACAAGAAGATTTGAGCCCAGTTTGGCAGACTAACAAATAGATTACTTGAGTTAAATCCAACCCCCATGCCTACTGAAATAGCAACAATAAACAAGTTTTGGTTGTCCTTGTAATCAACAGTGCCAAGCATTTTTATCCCTTGCATGGCAACCATACCAAACATAATAAGCATAGCACCACCAAGCACAGGTACTGGAATAAGTTGTGCAATGGCAGCAAATTTAGGAATCAATCCCAAAGCAATTAAAAAGACTGCGGTAAAATAGATTGGCTTACGTGATTTGATTCCTGACATTTGGACCAAACCTACATTTTGCGAGAAACCAGTATAGGGGAAGGTATTGAAGATACCGCCAAGCAAAACAGCAAGTCCTTCTGAACGGTAGCCGTTTCGTAAACGTTTCTCAGATAACTCTTCACCTGTCAAATCAGATAAGGCTAAGTAAACGCCTGTTGACTCCACCATAGAAACAATAGCGATGATAATCATCATCAGGCAGTCGATTAAATAAAAGCGGGGCATCGCTATACGGAAAGGGACTGGAAAGTGTGCCCAAGGGGCTTGATTAATGGCTGAAAAGTCAACCATATGTAAGCCAGCTGCTAAAACAGTACCTGCAACTAAACCAATCAAGATAGATATCGAGCGAATAAAGCCTTTAGCAAAAATGTGGACAAGGAGAATCACTAATATAGTAAATCCTGCAAGCAGTAAACTGTTAGTTGTCGGTGCTGCTTCGTTATTTCCCATATTCCCAACCGCAACAGGAATCAAAGTCAGTCCTATCGTTGTAATAACTGAACCTGTGACTAAAGGAGGGAAAAATTTCCTTATTTTAGAAAAAACACCTGCAACTGCAATAACAAAGACACCTGATGCGATTAAGGCACCAAACATAGCGCCATCACCATGTTTTTGCCCAATAATAATGAGTGGAGCAACAGACTGAAACGCTACGCCCAGAACAACAGGAAGCCCGATACCAAAATTCTTGGTCATCTTAAGTTGAAGCAGGGTTGCCAGACCGCACATAAAGATATCCGTTGAAATCAAATAAGTCAACTGCATTGCACTGTAGTTAAGAGCAGAAGCAATCATAATAGGTACCAGAATTGAGCCTGAATACATCGCAAGGAGATGCTGTAAACCTAAAACTGCTGCTTGACCGTTGGCTTGTCTTTTTATCTTAAACATTATTTTTTCTACTCCTTCTTAATCCCAGACAGCATCATCTGCTGGCGCAAATACAACTTTGCCTGACTCAAATTTTTCGATGCGAGCCAAGGAAGTTACTGTTAAACCTTTATCAATCAGAAGTTGCCGGCCTGTTTGAAAGCTCTTCTCGATGACAATACCAATGCCTACCACTTGCGCCCCTGCTTGCTTGATGAGCTCTTCTAACCCTAATGCAGCTTGACCATTGGCCAAAAAGTCATCAATAATCAATACATTATCCTCAGAAGAAATAAATTTACGAGAGATTGAAACTGTAGAAGTCACTTGTTTCGTAAATGAAAAGACTTCTGTTGTCAGTAATTCTTCATTCATTGTAATATTTTTAGATTTTTTTGCAAAAATCATCGGTACACCAAGTGCTTCTGCTGCGTAAAGGGCTGGAGCGATACCACTGGCCTCGATAGTCACAACTTTGGTGATATTTTTATCTTTATACACTTGAGCAAAGCGCTGACCAATTGCTTTCATGAGCGCATAATCCACCTGATGGGTAAGAAAGCTATCAACTTTTAAAACTTGATCTCCAAGAACCTGTCCATCAAGTACGATACGATTTTCCAATAACTTCATGATTTCTCCTAAATGTTTATCCTCAAGAACGGACTCGTCTCTAGCAAACACAAAAGCCCTACCTGAAAGGGTAGAGCATTTCTAGACGACAAAAGAAGATATTATTTATAAGGCATCACTGAAGACATGAACATTTACATTCAAAGTCATACTGCACAAATAAAAAATCCTCTTATTGTCCTGCCTTTACGGTGCAGGGTAGAGACACTCAGCCATATCCTAAGTATAAATAAGATTTTTTAATATTGATATAGTATAACGTATTTTATTTTTTTAATCAAGAAAAGATCGCGATAAATAAATTTTTTTCAAATATTTATAAATATTGTTCGGAAATCACTTATTGTTTAACTGCATTCATCAGTTGAGAAACTTCTTTTTTGGTTAAACGACGGTAATGCCCTGGTGCTAGTCCCTCTAAATTTAAGGGGCCATATTGGACGCGGCTTAGTTTTTGAACCGGTAAACCGACTGCCGCAAACATTTTTTTAACTTGATGATTTTGTCCTTCATGAATGGTCAAACTAACAAGCGAACTGTTCTTCGTCTTATCTTGTTTCATAATTTCATAACGTGCTGGACTTACTTTCTTCCCATCAATAATCATTCCCAAAGTCAGAGGACGAAGATTTTCTTTATTGGCTTGTCCCTCAACTTTCGCAATGTAAACCTTCTCAACGTCATGCCGAGGATGTGTCATCAGGTTCGTAAATTCTCCATCATTTGTTAAGAGCAAGAGACCGCTCGTATCCCAGTCCAGACGACCGACAGGATAAATGCGTTCTTTTCCTTTAGGAAGTAAGTCCATAACTGTTTGACGCCCCTTATCATCACTTGAACTAGAAATATAGCCGCGTGGCTTATTAAGCATATAATAAACAGGTTCTTCATTATAAACGGCAACACCGTTTACTTCCACACTGTCTCCTGCCTCTACTTGATAAGCCAAGTTAGTCATTGTGACATTATTAACAGATACTTTTCCTGATAAGATGAGCTCTTCTGCCTTACGTCTACTAGCCACACCTGCATGTGCCAAAAATTTATTGATTCTCATTTATTTCCCCATTTTCATTAAATAATACCTGCTGCTCTCCCACAAACTGACTTTCATCAACTTCTGGTAACTCTGAAAGATTATTGATTCCGATATAGTCTAAAAAGAATTCTGTCGTTTCATACAAACCTGGACGACCGACAACCTCAAGTGTTCCCGTCTTTTCTACTAAGTTATAGGCCCGTAGAGTAGAGAGTGCCCCACTGGAATTCACACCGCGCAATTGATCAATCTCTAATCGTGTAATCGGCTGTTTATAAGCAACAATCGAAAGAACCTCCAAGGCAGAGCGCGAGAGACTCTGGTTAAGTGGTGTTTTGGCATAGTTTTTAAGAATATCAGCGAATATATCTTTTGTGGCTAGCTTATATTTTCCAGCCGTTTCAATAATCGTCAATGCGGATTCTTGATCTGTTTGATATTTTTCAACTAAACGCTCTATTTGTTGTTCACAAGCAAACTTACTCATACCAGAAAGCTCTGACAGCTGATTCAACTCAAGTCCTTCTTCACCTGCAACGAAAAGCAAAAGTTCTAAAACAGCTGTTTTATTTAGCTTGTCCATCCTGACCTCTTTCTAATAGAATTTCACCAAAAACTTCATCTTGTTTGAACGTGATTTGTTGTGTTTTTATTAACTCCAAAAGTGCCATAAAAGTAGTTAGCAGTTCTTCCTTAGATGTTTTTTTCGAAAATAGTGAGCTAAAGGTATAAGAGCTTTTCTTTAAAAAGAGAGCAGATAATTCGACAATTTTGTCAGAGATGGAAAATTTTTCTGCTTCTATCGTTGTATTTTCATCCGTGAAAGATTGTTTGTGCAGCTCCAAAACATTGCTAAAAGCCAAAAACAAGTCCAAACTGCTATAATCTTGTAAAAGTACAGCATCTTCACCAATAATTTCTGTTTTTGCTTTGGAGTAAAATCGGCTACGTTCTTCATGCATTTGTGCAATATCTTGTGACAAGGCCTTGTATTTCCTATATTCATCAATTTGAGCCAAAATATCCTGTTCGAGCTGTTCAGTATCTTCTATGAACTCTTCTGCAACCGTAGGCAAAAGACGACGAGACTTGATGAGCATAAGTTGACTCGCCATTACCATATACTCACTGGCAATTTCTAGCTCTAAAGTCTTCATAGTCTTCAAAAAATTTAAATACTGCTCAATAATCGGAACCAGAGGCACTTCAAAAATATCAACTTTATATTGTCCAACCAAATGTAAAAGTAAATCGAGAGGACCTTCAAAATCATTGATTTTTATCTTTATTTCTTCAATCATTTATAGTATTTTTCTAAGGTTGTAGTTGTAGATAAACCTAGAGCTTCTGCCAACTCATAGACAGTTTTCCCTGCTCTAACTTGCTTCAAAATATACTGCTCTCGCAACTCTTTTGCCGTCATATCTGTATATTTTCTAAGCTCGAGATAGAGAAACTGACGCGACTTGACAAAAAGCTCATCTGCATTATTAATTCTCTGTGTGTAGAGAGCAAACTTATCTCGAATAGGTAATACTCTTTTCAAGCCCGCTTTTTCTACCGTTAAAATTTTGAACTTCCAGTTGAAATTTTCCCAACGCAATTGCTGAATTTCTGCAAACGTCAATCCGAATTCAAGAATGAGGAAAGCTAAAAAGTGCCCCGGCGAGGTTACTGGCCGATAAATCGCTGACAGATTCTTAAGCTCTGCTTTTTGTTTTACTGCTTTCTTTTTTGCACTCACTTGCTGAATCTTGTGCAATTCTTTCAGCAAATTTTTTTCATACAAATAAGACAGAAACTGATTGGCACTTGATATTTTACGGCGTTGTGCAGCTACTGTCAATTTTTTTAGGGACTGACGATAAAGTAAGAGCGACTCCCGGGAAATGCTTTTCTTTTCAAAAAATTCTGCAAAATTCCGCAAATCGTAAAGATAATTTGATTTTGTATTTTCTGAGAAGTTTTTACTGGCTAAAAAATTAGGTATTTCGTTTGATAATATCATAGTCTTTACTAAATTCATGGGCAAAAGCATTGATAGCTTTCAAGATTTCTTGACGTGCAATAATGCCAACAAATTCTGTTCTTTTTACTACAGGTAAGAAAGGTTCTTTGACCAACTTATGTAGAATTTCTTCAAGGGATGCAGATGGACTAACTGTTTCTACTCCAGTGTCGACAATTTCTGAAATACGTGTATTCATTGATTTTTCATAAAAGAAATCTTCTCCCATTTCGAACTCAACGATGTCTGCAAGACCTACAACTCCAACATATTCTTTATTTTTAGTAAGCACTGGCACCCTAGAGTATTTGTACTGACTCAATAAAAGTTTTGCATGTGAAACATTGTGCTCATCAAACAAGACAGCAACATCATCAGCAGCTTTTATAAAGGTTTCACTCTGCCCTAAGAAATATTTTTCAATAGCTTTATCAATCATTTTTACCCTACCTATTTTTCTACAGATTAAAAGTAAACTGTAAATCTGGAATTTCCTTGTGCTCCAAATCACGATAAGAAACATTATAACCGTTGTCAAGTATCGTAACAACAGCATACATTTTTATATTTATGTTCCCACGCGGCTGACTGACAGAGCCTGGGTTAATAAACAAAGTCTTTCCTATAATCTGTGCCACAGGTTGATGTATATGCCCAAAGAGCGCAATGTCAGCTCCTTTTTCCTCGGCAAAATAGGAATAACGTTCAAGCCCAAATCCAACATAGAATTGATGTCCGTGAGCGATGAGAATTTTCTTTCCTTCAACCTCCACCATTTTCACTTCTGAGTAGCCCTCATCATAGTCACAGTTTCCTGAGACTACGGTAATGCCTCTCCATATTTCATCATTGCTCGGTAACTCAGAATCGCCACAATGAAATAAAGCTGAAGCTGTACCTTCATACTTTTCTTTGATTCTTTCAACTATTTCACGATCAGTGTGTGAATCACTCATTACGATAAACATCGAAGACTCCTTTTAGCTTAAGTAGAGCTTTATTTTTTAATGTGCTCCAGCCATTCTGGCAACTCTGCCATTAGTTTTTGCAAAGCCTGACCACGATGTGATGCTGTATTTTTTTCCTCAGCAGTAAGCTGGGCAGCTGTTTTGTCAGATGTTCCTACTAAAAAGATAGGGTCGTAGCCAAAGCCATTTTCTCCTTGCGGCGTAAGGCCAATACGACCTTGCCAGTCTGCTTCGACCACTAAACTTTCTTGGCCTGGATAAGCAGCGACTAGTGTCGTATGAAAATGCGCAGTACGTCGTTCTGGCGTAATTGCAGTTGATGCGAGTTCATGGAGAAGTTTTGCAATGTTTTCTTCATCCGTAGGATTGGGGCCAGCAAAACGATGGCTCCAAACACCTGGTAAGCCTCCTAAAACATCTACACACAAACCCGAATCATCGCCGATTACTACTTGACCAGTGATTGCTGCAATTTGCTCCGCCTTCAAACGTGCATTTTCTTCAAAAGTCATACCCGTTTCTTTGATATCTGGAAGTTCAGGATAATCTTTGAGGTTCTTAATTTTATAGCCAAACTCTTCAAAGAGACGTTTAAACTCCCTCGTTTTTCCATCATTACGTGTTGCAATAAGCAATATTCTTTCTGAAGAAAGTTCCGTATGTTCTGCTCTTATCTTTCCTACACCTAGCCACCGATCAGCTATTACTTGAAAAGCTCCTGCATCACCCGTTGTGTAGAAACGATGTCTAATACTGTCGCGCTCCTCGCCGTTAAGGGCAAAATAGTTAAGCAAAACAGTGATATCACGTACGGTTTCTGAACCGCTGTCGATGAGTTGAACATCCTGTCCCATCTCTTTTTGAATAAGCTTGCGTAGCAATGGATAGTGGGTACAACCCAAAATCAAAGTATCCACTTTACCAACCATTGGTCTTAGGGTTTCTGCTACAATGTTTTTCGCGGTTTCTGTATCAACTTGGTTTGACTCAACTAAAGGGACAAAGTCTGGACACGCCAGACTGAGAACTTCAACGCTGGATGACTTAAACTGAATAACTTTGCGGTATTGTCCAGAATTAACTGTCGCTTGCGTTGCAATTACGCCTACTTTCTTATTGACTGTTTTCTGAATTGCACTTGAAGCACCAGAAAGAATAACGCCAACAACAGGAATATCCAAAGCTGCTCTGACTTCATCCAGAGCCACCGCTGTTGCTGTGTTACAAGCAAAAACAATCATTTTTACATTTTTGGAAAGCAAAAAATTGACCATATCCCAAGTGAAAGCAGTAATCTGCTCATTTGAGCGTGACCCATAAGGCGCACGTTGCGTATCACCGATATAGACAATTTCTTCGTTTGGTAATTGACGGAGAATCTCGCGAACAACGGTCAAACCTCCAACTCCTGAGTCGAGTAAGCCAATAGGTCTGTTGTCCATAAATACCTCCAAAATTTACTTTTTCTTAGTGTCTGCTTGTTTTGCTGCACTACGAATTTGACGAAGCACTTGCTGTACTTGTGCTTCTGATGGTTTGCGTCCCATGGATCCCATCATCATGCGCACTGCATCTTCATTCAATGGTGGGTTATCCATCAAGAGTTTTTTCGTTTGCTTTTGTGTAAACCAAGCACCACCTGCAAAACCTGCAACAGCAAAGACAAGCATAAGTAAAATAGCAACAAATAAATTCATTAATACTCTCCTACAAGAAAGCTATAAAATCGCTTTCGAAATTTTTCTCCTTATTATATCAAATTTAGGCTCATTTGTCGTGTTCTTTGTATGTTTCAATCGTTCATTGAGCATATCACAGCCTACAATATTTACTGCTTCTATCCTCCCATAGAAAGAAGCACTTGATTGCTCATACTTTAGCAAGCGACGCTTATTGAGTACGACCTGACAAAGCGAAAACAATCTTTTTTCGCTGAGGTCTAGTAAGACTCTAGCAAAGACCCAGAGGGCTTTGCGTTTGACCGTTCTCGCTTTAGCGAGTTACGGGCATTGAGTATTAATCCACCTTATAAATCCAGCCTTCTGGTGCCTCTTTGTCACCAAACTGTATGCCAACTAACTCATCATAAAGCTTCTGGGTCACAGGACCAACTTCTGTTTCTGAATAGAAAACATGGCGTTTCCCTTGGTCATCAATAGCACCAATAGGAGAAATCACGGCAGCTGTCCCACATGCCCCCGCCTCAACAAAATCATCGAGCTGATCAACAAAGACATCTCCCTCAATAGCCGTCATTCCTAAACGTTCTTCTGCCAGTTGTAACAAGGAATATTTTGTAATTGAGGGCAAAATAGAAGGACTCAAAGGGGTGATAAATTCATTATTTTTTGTAATACCAAAGAAATTAGCAGCACCAACTTCTTCAATTTTAGTATGTGTTGCAGGATCAAGATAAATCACATCTGAGTAGCCTGCTTCATGTGCTTTTTGTCCTGGCTCGATGGATGCAGCATAGTTTCCACCAACCTTAGCTGCACCTGTGCCATGTGGCGCTGCACGGTCATAATCTCGTGAAACTAAAAAGTTTGTCGGAGTAAGGCCGCCTTTAAAGTAAGAACCAACAGGAACAGCAAAAACAGTAAAAATATATTCGTCCGCAGGTTTTACACCAACAAGACCGCCGACACCAATTATCAGGGGACGAATATAGAGTGTAGCTCCTGTTCCGTAAGGAGGAACAAACTCTTCATTGGCTCTTACCACTTGCTTGACAGCATCAATAAATTTTTCTGTAGGTACTTCTGCCATACGCAAGCGTCGCGCTGTTGCTTGGAGACGCTCGGCATTGCGGTCAGGGCGAAAGAGATTAATGTCCCCTGACTTTGTTCGGTAGGCTTTCAGTCCTTCAAAGCCTTGCTGACCATAGTGAAGTGCAGGCGAAGCTTCTGATAAATGCAGCGTTGCATCACCTGTTAGTTTCCCCTCATCCCATTTTCCATCCTTAAAGTGTGATATATACCGAAAAGGCAGTTCTCGATATTCAAAACCCAAGTTTTCCCAATCCAATTTAGTTGTCATTGTATTTTGTCCTCCCTTATTTTTCCATAGATGTTTTACTAAAAAGTTCATCACCTAAAATTTTTTTAGTATTTGCTATAATTATTAATTATAAGCTATTTTGAATGTGATTTCAATGTAAATTCAGAAAATTATACGACAAACGCATGGAGAAATTATGAGAACGAAAAAAGTTCTTTAAACCATGAAAACTTGTACCACTTATAAAATGGGCAAACTCCATCAAGATTGCTATTCATACGTTTGTCATAAGAAAATTATAGAAATGGAAATAAAATGAATACTCTTAGAATTAACTTTCAAGATTTAGGGCAGCTTCTTCTTGATAAACTCATTTATGTTGTTTTAGTTAGTCTTTTGTTCTTTATCTTATATCGAATCAGTATCCGTATTGTCGACTATCTTTTTAAAAATTACAGCAAGCGCTCTTGGGCTGACTCTTCTCGCATTATGACCTTGGCTCGTTTAAGTAAAAGTGCTTTGACTTACCTCACAGCCTTTCTATGGGTCTATACAATCCTTTCACTTTTAGGTGTCCCTGTAGCTAATGTTCTTGCTGGAGCTGGAATTTTAGGCGTTGCACTTGGTTTTGCTGGCCGAGATTTGGTAGCTGATATCATCAATGGTTTTTTCATTATTGTTGAGCATCAAATCAATGTTGGTGACTGGATTCGATTTGAAAACCTAGGTATTGAAGGAGAAGTGACATCTGTAGGTATCCGGTCCATTACCTTAATTTCAGATGACGGAGCTACAGCCTTCATACCTAATCGTAATATTGAATCATTGAAAAATTTTTCTTACAAAGATCGTACAGTAAATCTTGATATCCCTGTAACCACAGAAAATTTAGAAGAAATGAAAAACAAAATACTCCAAGTAAATACTGACTATCCCCAAGTTATTTATGATGGTATCATCACTCGTGATGAGAGTATTTTCCTTAGAAGTCGTTTAACTGCCGCTTTGGATGAAATAAATGGCTTGCGCTTAGAAATCATGGATAAATACTATACAAAATAAGCAGGTCACTACAGAATGACCTGCTTATTTTTTTATCATTGTTCTAACGGGCTCATAAGTTTTACGATGTATTGGTGTAACACCGAAGGCTTTAAGTCCAGCCAAGTGTTTAGCTGTGCCATAACCAGCATTATGTTCAAAGTCATAATGTGGGTACTGCTGTGCATACTGTTCCATGATACGATCTCGCGTCACTTTAGCGACGATACTTGCTGCCGCAATGCTTGCTGATTTGGCATCTCCTTTAATAATGCTAAGTTGTGGTGTAGCAATATCCAACTCCATTGCATCAACCAAAAGATAATCAGGTTGCAATCCTAACCTTTCTACTGCTTGTAGCATGGCTTTTTTAGTTGCTTGATAGATATTCACTTGGTCAATTGTTTTATTATCCACTAGGCCTATACCTATGGCTAAGGCTTTTTCTTGAATTTCATTAAAAATGGTTTCATGCTTAGACTTGGGAATTTTCTTGCTGTCGTTAAGTCCCTTGATTTTACAGTTTTTAGGCAGAACAACTGCTGCTGCTACAACTGGGCCTGCTAGAGGTCCCCGTCCAACTTCATCTATTCCGGCGACTAAATTAAAGCCCTGTACATAGGCTTGTCGTTCAAAACTAAGCATCATTTCAAGCCGTTCTTCTTCAGCTTGTTCTGCCAAAATCTCTTTTTTACGGCGTTTAACAGCTGCTTTAACACCTGCGCGAGGGTCTTCAAGAAAAGCCTCTACATCACTAATGCACGTTAAATGAGCTAAATGCTCTTTTATTTCTTTAATTGTTTGCATAGTCATCTACCTTGTCCAAGCAGTATTCGCCCATCCTGCCATCCCGAACATCTTTAACAAACATCTGATAAAATCGATCATAATCATCACGAAAACCGAAACGCTTCGTGAGCTCCATGATTAACTCTGGCATTTCCAAAGCCGTGTCTTCTTCTTTCATTCGGAGCCGTTTCATGGTTGCTTCTTTATAATTTTCCAAAAAATATTGTAACCCGAAGATGGTCACGTCATCCATTGGCAAAAGTTGATCTTTAATAGCTCCTGTTAACGCAAGCTTCAGCCCCACTTGCTCATCTTCAAATTTTGGCCAAAGTATCCCTGGTGTATCAAGGATTTCCAGTTCTTTATTGGTACGAAGCCATTGCTGCCCCTTGGTTACCCCTGGTTTGTTTCCTGTAACAGCGACCTTTTTCCCTGCCAAGCGATTCATCAAAGTTGACTTCCCGACATTAGGAATACCAACAATCATCGTACGCAATGCACTGTTCTGAATACCACGTTCAGTATTTCGGGCAATCTTTTCAGTCATCAGTGTTTTAGCAGCAGCAGTCAAACGTTTTACTGTATGTTCTTCTTTCGAATTAATAGACAAAGCGATAATGCCTTGCTTTTCAAAAAAATCCACCCAGCCTTTCACGGCATTTCTATCAGCCAAATCTACCTTATTCAGCGCGATTAAGCGTGGCTTATCGCCAATGATTTTATTCAACATAGGATTACGTGAGCTTATCGGCAAGCGCGCATCTACTAGCTCAATAACAAAGTCAACATATTTCAAGTTTTCTTGTACTTGACGGCGGGCCTTGGACATGTGCCCTGGAAACCATTGGATTGTACCCATATCTATACCTTGCTATAACCAGAGTTACAGCCTTTCGTTTTTATTTCTTCAAGCGAGGAATTGTTTTTTCACAGCCCGTTTTTCTTTTAAACCATTATCTTGCAAAGAGCTGCCAGTGCTAAGCCAGTTGACATCCCTCGTATTGCTTAAAATATTCCATCCACTACATAGTTTTGTTTCAACCCTATTATTCTATCATTTTTCACCTCCCTTCGCCATTATGTATTTGTGTTATTTCTGACATAATAGATTTTCCAAAATTATCTCACAGTATCTCTGAATAAAATTAATAACTTCTGCTCCAAATATTTCTCATTAAGCTTTTTCATTTGCCAAGATTTCCCCACTGCCTTCCCTGCATTAAAAAAACACTGATTTTCACCAGTGCTCCAAATCTGTTTTCTTTCGAATTTTTCTTGTAACTAAACGCTCTATCTCGAATTATTTTTCCTTCCTAACTCCATAGGCAAAGCGGACACTTCCAATTTCAGCAGCATTTTTCATTAATTCTAAGTTCAACCAACCTGCAACCTCATAAAAAGGCTTATTTTGAAGCGGCCATTGTCCCTCTTTGGAACGTGCAAACTCTTCCTCTGACATTTCGGATATACACTTGACCCACTGGCTTTTTAAGTCTGCTAAGTTTGAAAATGCTGTACCTACGTCTCGCGGCCAGTCAATATCCTCCACAGTCAAACGCCCATTGCCAAAATTATAGTCCAGAGCCATTGACCACCAAAAATCTATGTGCCACATAGTCCACGCAATGGTTGGCATTCCGATATCATAAGCTTCTGTCTCTGGAAAACCCTTGGTTGATAAACTCGGATGTGTTACTTCAAAATTCATTTCAGCTGCAGATAAATCCTTCAAGTGATATTCCAATAAAGCCCATGAAACCTCAAGTTGCGCCAACAAACTTTCTTTAATCATCTTAAAACTCCCTGTATTAAACATTTTTTTATATTTTGAGACTTCTGTATCGACCTCTTTTTGGAGACCAAAAACAGTAAAGTCCTTCCTTAGAAAGACTTTACTAACGCTTATTTATTCTGGCAACTCTGATTCAGCAAAAGCATAGTAGTTTCCATCTGGATCTTGAAAGTTAAAGTTAACCATACCTTGGAAATTATTGATAGGGCTGACCTTGTCTGTGGCAGTAGCTACACGCGCATGCCATTCTTCTAAATCATCTACAGTAAAAAGCATTGACCCTTTCATATCAGCCACCTCAGGCGAATTTTGTCGAATAAATTCAATATTCCATAGTTGAATGCGTGCACTTGGAGCTTGTGAGTCCACAGCGAAAATCACAGTTTCCTCTTGACCTGAACCTTGACGTCTGAGCTCAGTTAAGCCGATTTTAGTCCAAAATTCGGAATGCTTTTGTACATCTGATACATAGAGCATGTTACAAAGATTGATCATAATGTTTTTCTCTTTCCTTAAACAAATTACTTTCTGCAAGTCTTGCAGATTCTAAAACAAGACGCATCCACTTATTTAGCCGCTTCATAAAAGCAGCGTTTAGGAGAAACAAGTTCCCCTTCTTTTTTTAATTTAGCAATATGCTTACTTACTTCTGATTTTTCAATTCCAGTCGCTTCAGCTACAGCTTTCGCATCTAACATTTCTGATGAGTTTTTGAATGTGTGAAGTACTTTTTCCTTATTATCCATGCAGGACTCCTTTTTCTATGTATTTCAAATCCGTAACACAAATGTCACAATAATATTATATCATTTTTTGCTATAAACTTGACAATGTTTTCACCAACTAGAAAAAATAAACTTTCTACCTTAATGCTTATCTTTTCTTCAGAAGTTTTCACACTCTCGCTGCTCGCTTATTTTTCAGACAACATCTCCCTCCAGAGCTTTATTTCTGTGCTATACTAATATTATAAAATTTTACGACTAATAAAGCGGAGGTTATAATTTGGCTCAATTTAATTTTTTATCAAAGACTTTTAATGTCATCATAAAAGTTTGCCTAAGTTTACTCGGACTCGTTATTTCCTTTCTCATGTTTAAAGAGATCTGGCTGCTCCTTTTGTCATTTTCTACGGGCTTTGTTGATTATAGCTTCTATGATATTATTGACCGCATATTGACTTTCTTTCTCTTCTTAGAATTTCTAGAGTTAATTATACATTACCTGGCTGATAACGATCACCCTACAATAAAAAAATATATCTATATTGCTGTAGCTTCTATCGTAAGACTCTTGATTTCAAATCACGAGACGTCTCAATTGAGCCTTTTTCTACAATGCTCCGCAATCTTGGTTCTCATTATCGGAACTGTTCTTTTGAACCGCTGGGGGGACCTAAAATAAGCTGTCAAAATAAATTGGGAAAAGTTCCAAAAATGAAAAAACGCTTAATCATATGCATAAAAATGCGAGACTAAGCGTTTTTTGTTTGTCATCTTGGCTAAGAGCAGTTAGATTTTACTGCTGGTACAGACTTTTTACTTGCTTATTTTGTACTGCTCTGTGCAATAGTCAAAAGTACTGCTGGCACACGATATGGTGAGCAGGAAACATAGTCTAAACCTATTTTTTTGAGGAAAGTTACAGCTTCGGGATCACCCCCAACTTCACC
Organism: Lactococcus garvieae; assembly: GCF_016758115.1. GTDB lineage: Bacteria > Bacillota > Bacilli > Lactobacillales > Streptococcaceae > Lactococcus > Lactococcus muris. Next base: position 64,307 of record NZ_WIVG01000001.1, on the reverse strand, counting down.
ACAGACACCAAAGCTGATTTCAGGATATTCTGGTTTCACAAGTCCAATCGCAGTCTTCATCAATGCCCCAACACCGTCCTGATCCAAATGTTGGAAAGGATCATCTTGCAAAATCCTTTTTTCGATATACTCAGGCAGGAACTTCACAGAATCATCGCGTGAAAAACCATAAGTAAGCTGTGTCAAGTCATTGGTACCAAAGCTAAAGAACTGTGCAGCTGATGCCAACTTATCAGCTGTCAAACAAGCTCTTGGTATTTCAAGCATAGCCCCGATCTTATAAGCAACCTCTCTCCCGCTTTCCTTAAAAAGCTTTTGAATTTTACTTTCAAGAAGTTCCTTGAGGTAAGTTAGCTCTCTTTCCTCTGAAATTAAAGGAATCATTATCTCAGGTTTCACTTGTTTTCCTGCTTGAGCAAGATCTAATGCCGCTTCAATGATTGCTTCAACTTGCATCTCATAAATCTCTGGATACGTCACAGCTAAACGGCAGCCCCTGTGTCCCAACATCGGATTAAATTCTTCTAATTCTTTTCCTCTTTGAATAATAAAATCTACAGACTGACCACACGCTTTTGCAACTTCCTCAAACTCCTCTTTCGTTTTAGGCATAAATTCATGAAGAGGGGGATCTAAAAGTCGAATCGTGCACGGCATACCTTCCGTTAGACTTAAAATTTCTAAGAAATCCTTTTTCTGATACTCTTTTAAAGTTTCAAGGGATTTTTTGCGCTGCATCTCTTCTTCAGAAAGAAACATTTTACGCACTTCAAGGATACGCTCTTTACCAAAAAACATGTGCTCTGTGCGTGCCAAGCCAATCCCACTTGCTCCAAAATCTAAAGCTGTCTTGATATCATCAACTGTTTCTGCATTAGCTCTAACTTTCATGTCGCCTATTTCAGCAGCCCATTTTAGAACTTTTCCTAGAATTTCTAAATCTTGTGCCTTATCAAGTTTAATTTCACCTCGATAGATATTTCCTGTTGTACCATCTACCGAAACAATATCTCCTTCTTTTATGATTTGAGTGCCATACTGCGCCTGTTTTCGCTTCTCATTAACATTAAGTGCTTCACACCCAACAACACAACAAACTCCCATCCCACGCGCAACAACTGCAGCATGCGAGGTCATTCCCCCACGAGAAGTAACAATGGCTTCGCTCACAAGCATTCCTTCTATATCTTCTGGAGAAGTCTCTGTTCTGAGAAGAACGACTTTCTGACCAGCTTCATGTGCATTTTGAGCATCTTGAGCATTAAAATAAACCCTTCCATAGGCTGCACCAGGACTGGCTGGCAAACCTTTTGCAATTGCTTGATTTTGTGCAAGTGACTTTTCATCAAATACTGGATGTAAAAGCTGAGTAATCATAGAAGGCGTTAAACGCTTCAAACTTTCTTTCTTACTTATTACACCATCCTCTGCCAACTGAGTCGCAATTTTAAAAGCTGCTTTGGCAGTACTCTTTCCATTTCGTGTTTGTAAAATAAAGAGTTTACCTTCTTCTATAGTAAATTCTATATCTTGCATATCTTGATAATGCGCCTCTAGTTGTTGACAGATTTTTTCAAATTGTCTATAGATATCAGGATTATCCTCCTTCAGTTCCTGGATAGGTCGCGGTGTCCGGATTCCTGCAACAACGTCCTCTCCTTGAGCATTCATCAGAAACTCTCCAAAGACGCCTCCTTCTCCAGTGGCTGGATTACGTGTAAAAGCCACACCTGTTCCACTTTTTAATCCTGTATTGCCAAAGACCATTTCCTGAATATTCACTGCTGTCCCCAATGTGTCTGGAATATCATGAATACGGCGATAAGTGACTGCTCGCGGATTGTTCCAAGAAGTAAAGACTGCTTCTACTGCTGCATAAAGTTGTTCTACTGGCTCTTGCGGAAATTTTTCACCGACTTCCTTCAGGTAAATTTCACTAAACTGCTTAATAATCTGTTTCCAATCTACTGCTTGCATTTCGGTATCAGATGTATAGCCATGTTTCATCTTATAGTCCGTTAAAGCTTCTTCAAAAAGATTTTTATCTACAGCTTTGACAACATCTCCAAACATCTGAATTAAACGGCGATAGCAGTCGTAAGCAAACACTGGATTGCCTGTTTTCTGGGCAAGAATTTCAACACTTTGATGATTCAGCCCCAAGTTCAAAATAGTATCCATCATACCCGGCATTGAAAATTTTGAACCACTTCGTACAGAAACGAGAAGAGGATTTTCATTATCCGCAAATTTCTTTCCCGTTTCCTTTTCTAAACGTGCAATATGCGTTTCTATTTCTTTAATTAGTTCTGCATCCAAATTTTTTGAATTTAGATATTCTAAGCAAGCTTCCGTTGTGATTGTAAAACCGCGAGGAACAGGCAAACCAATGCTGGTCATTTCAGCTAGATTCGCTCCTTTTCCGCCCAAGAGATCTTTTTGTTCTTTTGATCCCTGAGTAAAATCATAAACGCGTTTCTTTCCCATTGACATAATTGTCTCCTCTATAAATGTGATATACTATTTAACGAACAAATACATTATATAGTATGTCATATATATTGTCAAGCTTTTTTGTAATCGCATTCTTTTTTTGTGGATTTTAGTTCCTATTTTTTTATTCCCCCATATATTGCTTTTCTATAACAATTCTCTTATAATATATAGTATGTCCTATTTATTAAGGAGCTCGTATTGAAACTCACAAAAAGACAAACTGAAATTATTAATATTGTAAAATCAGAACAACCCATTAGTGGTGAAAGAATAGCTCAAACTCTCGGCTTAAGTCGTGCAACACTTAGAAATGACTTGTCTATTCTTACGATGACTGGCTTACTTGATGCAAAGCCAAAGGTGGGCTATTTTTATACCGGTCAAAAGATTCATCCTCTTTATTTAGAGAGCTGTTATTCCCAAAAAGTAGAAGACTATATGACGTCACCCTTGATTATTGAGCAGAATATGTCTATCTATGATGCCGCTACAAGTCTTTTTTTATATGACATTGGTAGCATCTATGTTAAGAACGAAGAAGGGGAGCTTGCCGGACTACTTTCTAGGAAAGACCTCCTTCGTTTTTCCATTACTGGAAACAATCTGGAGAAAACACCTGTCGCTGTCATAATGACACGCATGCCAAATATTCACACAATCAGTCCGGATAAAACCCTTCTTGAAGCTGGAAATATCCTCTCACGCTATGAAGTCGACAGCTTACCCGTGGTCGAAAAAGAAGGCTCAAAAAAAATAATCGGTAAAATTTCAATCAAGCACATTATGAAGGCCTTCATTCAGACAGGCAATAAGATTCAAGATGAAAACTAAAGGGGAAAAAATGCAAAGTATAAAAATTTATTTAATCACAGACTCTGTCGGAGAAACTGCCAAAAAAATCATTTCTGCTGTTGTGGCTCAATTTCCAACTGTAGACTTATCAGATGTCCACCTCTATCCTTTTACAAATGACAAAGAGTCACTTCTAGAAATATTAAATGATGCGAAAAAAGAACAGGCTATCGTAGCGATTACTCTCGTGGATAAGTCTTTAGTAGACTTTGTAGAAGAGTTTTCCAAAACGCATAGCTTGCCCTATGTGGACTTCATGTCTCCTCTCATACAAATCATCGAAAATCTATCTGGTGAACATCCCACTCAAGAATCTGGCAGTGTTCATCGCCTGAATCAAGCTTATTTTAATCGTGTATCTGCTATTGAGTTTGCTGTAAAATATGACGATGGCAAGGATCCTAAAGGCTTCTTAAATGCCGATATCATCCTTCTGGGAGTATCACGGACCTCTAAAACTCCTCTGAGCATGTACTTAGCCAACAAAGGATACAAGGTTGCAAATCTACCGATTATTCCTGAAGTTGAAGTGGCAAAAGAACTTTTTAAAGTTGATCCTCATAAAATTATTGGTCTAACCAGTACATCCGAAAGTCTAAGCAATATCCGAAGCTTTAGAGAACAGACTTTAGGCTTAAAAACAAAGTCAATGTACTCTGATGAAAAACGTATACTTGAAGAACTTGCTTACGCTGAAACTCTTTTTGAACAGTTAGGGATTGAAACTATTGATGTCAGTAAGCGTTCGATTGAAGAAAGCTCTATGCTGATTGAAAATCTAATTCAAAAATAAACCGCACAATCGTGCGGTTTATTTTATCTTACAGAAGAGTAAGTTTTCCAGCAGCAAAGCTTGTTAAAATAAAGATAACTTAAAGAAAAGGAGCTTTACATGTCGAAAAAGAAAATCTGGATTATTCCTGTCTTACTTCTATTCATCCTTGGAGGATATTTTGCTGTTAACAAGGTCGTGGCCTTGTTTCACCAGCCCGTCCACGGCATAATCTTATACAGCAAAGATAAGAAAAGCTTAGAAAAAGGACTAGAAAATAACCACTCCTCCATCAAAGATTCTATCAATATCAAAGCAAAATATAACTCCAAAACAGATACATTAGTTTTGAGTAAAAACTCCGCTGAGAAGTTGATAGCTGCTCACGCAGTCAATTGTGTAAATAAAAAAGGGAATGATTTTACTTTCAAACATGTGACATCACTTTCAAAAACTCCCGCACTATGGACGTCTGATCTTAAAGCAGCAAGTGCTACAGATAAAAACGGGAAAATTTTTACTGCTGCAGCAACGGAATATATTGTCTTAGGTGAGTCAAGTACTACTAAAAAGACACTTGTACTAGACAATAATGATTTCCAAAATTTTCAAGCAGCTGCTGAATATATTAGCGTGATTGAAGACAAACGTGATGCAGCTCATGCATTAACAACATATAGCTTTGACAAGGCCCAAATTTTCAATTTTAACCAAAAATAAAACTTTATCTGTATTTATGCAAAACAAAAACGCTCAATTAGGATATTCTTTTACACCTAGTTAAGCGTTTTTTAGACCTTTTGTCCCTGTCTCTTTTATTTATTAAAGACAGCCAATAAAATATATATAATCACATGGCACTAAATATTAGTTTTTAGTTTTTTAATCAAAAAGCTACCAGCACTCCAAAGTAACAATGCAATAATGATAAAAAGAATCAATAAACCAATAGAACCATTAGCAATCGAACGGAAAAGTGTCAGTCCTCCAACGGCATAGACAAATCCCCAAATTAGATAGCCTGGAAGAGCCACAAGTGTGTATTTACCCCATTTCCAGTTCAACATACCGGCTCCAAGCTGCACTACAGATTGGAAGCCTACTGTTAAGAAACTTAGAGGAATAACCGGCCAACCATATTTTTGGAGTGCACGCATTCCTGCTTGATTTTCCTCTGATTTCTCTGCATTTCTCCCCCATTTTGTCTTCAGTATTCCCATATGAATGAGTTTTCCTAGTCCAAAAGTCATTTGTGCCCTAAAGAAAACAACTATAAATAAAAATAAAGTTGCTTGCCAAAGCGGCAAACTTGCCACCCAATCGAGCATATTTTCAATCATCCGTTTATCCTCTTTCATTTATACATCAGCTCAATAATCTAGCCTATTACTATTGAACCATAAAAAATTAAAAAGTCAAACTTTTCCGGTATATTCCATACGGAGATTCTGAAAATCAAGCATGCTTACAATACTCTTTCTCGTCTTAACACCCAGCAAAGTAATGCATGTGAGATTTTTTGTTTTCATTTCTACTTTTATGAAAAAGTGCCATAATCGCCCCTGAACACCATTTTTATATCACAGCTTTTTTCTTTTTGTACACCGATAAAAAAACTTCCACCTCGGGAAGCTTGACTGTTTTATCAAAATTTTATTGGAAGAAAAACACGCTAAATTCTATTTCTTGACTACAATAACATTACATGGTGCGTGATTAACGACATAGTTCGTTGTTGAGCCTACAAGCAAACGATCAAACATGTCTGTGCCCGTTGCACCGATTACGATGAGGTCAATCTTATGCGCTTCTTCCTCAGCGAAATTAACAATACTTAGCTTAGGCTTACCTGCAACTTCATAAGTTTCATATTTAACTTGTTCACGAATAATATCTGCACAGTTTGCTAGAATATCTTGTGCAAGTTGGTCCAAGCCCGGTGTTTCTAAAATGCCTTTATGAACTGCGCCATAATACTTATTGAGATCTTTTACTGTAAGCACATGCAATTTTGCCTGATTCATACGAGCAATACGTACTGCTTCATCTATCGCTTTATAGGACTGTTCCGAGCCATCAACTGGAACCAAGATGTTTTTATAATGGTTATCCATTTTAAATTCCTCCCTTTGATGTTATTATCTATAGTTCTATTGTACATTTTATTTTTCCAAAAACGAAATTATTTCCTTTAAAAAAACTTTCATACTGTGCATTAAGACACTCTTTCATATTTTTCACGCCAATTATCTCATGAGTTTTAATCTAGATTTCTCTACAATAACTTCTGAAAGCTGTCTAACAATTTTGTCACTTTATTTTAGTGAATTGTAAACGTCATAGAATTTATCTAAAATTTTAAGACGGTTTTTTTGTGCTTTTAAAAAGAATGTGCTACAATGTTAATGGAATTTCGTTATGTTCGTTATAGTGTCCTTTCGTCAATATAAAGAGAAAGGAGAATGCATTATGACATTCACTAACAAAAATAAAAATTTCAAGTACAGTGTATCTCTAGATACTTCAAAAGATATTTTTAAAGTATTTTTGACCAATAATCCAGAAGTTTATGGTCTTGGTCGTACCATTGAAGAAGCAATGCACAACTTGGAAGAATTAGCATAAGGAGCTCATAGCAATGGATGAATATTCCTCGTGATGGTATCTACTTCACCGTTTAAGTAGATGCCTTTTTGTTACTTAAAATTTCGACTTTCCCTATAACTTCTCTTAAATAGATTTACTTCTTCTTAAAAATATGATTTAATTACATCATGAATATCGGTGTAGAAAAGAGCTTATGCAAATGATTTCAAAAAACCTTCAAAAAGCGATACTCAGAGCTAATCAGATTCAGCCAAAAGTCAATAGTTTTCCTTATCTTGCGGAATGTTTAAGGCAAGAAGGTATTATTAAAAACATTTGGCATCTTCCCTCAGGTGATAGCTTCTATTTTTCTGAGTCAGAATCACTCATAAATCCTGGCACACCGCTAATTGGTCGTGTTGGTCCATGCCCAACATTTGATCAAGCAGCACTCATCAAAGCATTACGTGCAGATCAAGCAGGGAAAATTACTTTTTCTGAATTTCTAACTGCCGCCTGGAAAGCTGGAGTTATCAGATATGAAGTTGACTTTATAAAACGGCAAGTTACATACTTTAGCGCTTTTGGTGAAGAATATAGAGAAGATTATTCTGCTGTCACTCTTGACAAAAAGACCACAAAAAAGCAGCCTTTAACGTAATTATCTGGAATATATTATTTTCGAACTAGCCCTTCTTCAGCTAGTTTTTTGTTTTTTTGGGGGGTCTGTCTTTTTTTAGGTTTTAACTATTTATATCTATTTTAAAAATTAAAAACCGCTCTATTGAGCGATTTTGAGACTTATATAAATTGGCAAAAACCATAAAATGGAGGCGAGGGGAGTTGAACCCCTGTCCAGACACCTTGCTACATCAACGTCTACAACCATAGGACTTTCTCTCATTTAACAAATTTCCAAAGCCAGTCTCAAACAGCAGAAATTTGCGATGCTTTAAAATCTCTTTTTTTATGTAAAGCCACCATAAAAACGTATCCGACTGAGGTTTAGAGCTTCAGAACGCCATCGGCGAACGATCATCAGCTACGCAGGCTGGTGTTTAGGCAGCGAGTGCGTAAGAAGTGTTATTTTTAGCAGTTATATTTATCTGCGATGGATTTAGGTGACATCACCACCAGTTGCAGTTCATGCGCGACAATGCCTGTCGAATCCGTAACGCCCCCGTTACGGTGGAATGAATTCCAAGTACTTATTATAACACAAGTCATCTAATATTTCACGCGCAGTGGTCGTGCTAAGATAGCCACGAGTGATAAAAATATAATGCTAATGCAAAGAGCAACTGTCACAAAATTTACCTTATCCGGCGCATTTAAAACATCAATGGGTGAAAGCAGACTGAATGGCAACCATTGAGAAACGTCACTCAAAGTCTGTAAAATAGAGCTAAGAACTACAAGCACAAGTACAGAGACAACCGCCAGAAAAGTTTTTCTCGTCCAAACAACAAGGGCGCTGCCAAACACCGTCAGAGTGAGTAAAGCCAAAGTTTGAAGCACACTTGCCGAAAAAACTCTTCCAAAATCCATAGTTGGAAAGAAAACCCAGGTTACATAGGCTGCACTAGCAAGACCCATAAAGTTACTTAACACAGTCACAAAAAAAGCAAGAATAAATTTTGGCACTTGTAATATAAAGGAATTTCGTGCCACTGTCGAATAATAAAGCCCTAAAGAACTCTCTTTCTTTATCCTAAAGGTATCAGCAACAAAATAAATTAAAACAAACAAGCCAATTTGAGAAGTATTACTAAAATAAGATTCCATTAATGATTTCCAATTAGGATCTGGCATAAGAATAATCGTGCCATCTGTCCCACCAAAGGCTGATAAAAATTCCTTCATATAGTAAATTAAAACAGGCGAAGTAATACCAAAAAAGATAAACAAAAAGAAAAGAATTCCCAGACGACCACTGCGCCACCATATCTTTGTTTCAAGAAAAATTAATCTTTTCATTTTTCACCCCCATAATAGCCCGTTCAAAGGCCAGCTCCAAACTGTTACTTGTTGCCCGATAGACACTTATCTTTCCACCTATATCAGGGAAGACTTGTAAAAGCTTCTCAGTGTATTCGCTTTTAACCATCAATTTTCCAGTAATTTCAGGATAAAACTCAATATCATTCACTTGAAGAATATCCATCACTTCTTGCTTGACTTGTTCACTTTTGATTTCGAGCTCTGCAAAATCATCCATCTGACTGTTTTCAATAAATTGATGAAGCTTTCCTTGAAAAATTAATTGACCATGGTTCAAAACAAGAAGTCTGTCCGCAATATTCTCTATATCTGCAAGGAGATGACTTGAAACAACTACGGTTTTTTCCTGTGCTACTTCCATAATAAGTTGTAAAATTTCAATGCGACCAATAGGATCCAAGGCGCTTGTTGGTTCATCAAGAAAAATCAGTACCGGATCAAGCAAGAGAGCAACTGCTATACCCAAGCGCTGCTTCATCCCACGTGAATAGCCGCCGACCTTTTTACTGGGATAATCTACCAAACCTACCTTTTCAAGTGTTGTTTCAATTTGTTCTGCATTTTCTGGCTTCTCATGTAAAGCACAGCTTTGTTGGAGAACTTCTTTTGCTGTAAGATGGGCAGGAAATTCTGGTGTGTCTGGACAATAAGCTAAAGCCTGGTTAGCTAACTTTATTTTTCCTTGACTGGCTTTATACTGACCTAAAATAGCATGAATCAAGGTTGTTTTTCCAGCACCATTTGGACCAATCAAACCAATAATACCGGGATAAGCCTCAATGGAACAAGTAACATTTTTTAAAGCCTCAAAATTTCCAAACGAAACCGTCAGGTTTTCAATGTCGATGATTTTATTCATGTCTATCCCTTCCTAAAGTAAAATAAACTATTCCTCCTAAAGGTATAGAAATAATACAGATTAGTGCCCAGCCCCATTTAGGGAGGTGTTTCACTTTTGGACTCTTCAGAAGACTGTAAAAACAGACTCCAAAGTAGATTACTATCAACATAACAAGCGGTATAATAATACGTATATCCATTTTTCAAGCTCCTCTGCGTATTTCTTTAAAATTCATCTTCGTCAATTTTCTGGATTTCATGTAAAACCTCAGTTAAATGTTTATCAGAAGCATATTCTTCTAAAAGTTTATCAATGAGCTGATTTCGAACGACATAGTTGGAAAAGAGATGGAGTTTTTCTTCATAACCTTCCAAAACTTTTTCTGTGCGTTTAATGTTATCATAGACGGCTTGACGACTCACATCAAACTCTTCAGCAATCTCAGCCAGACTGTAATTATCTGCATAATACAGTTCAATATAATTCATCTGTTTGTCTGTCAAAAGAGTCGCATAAAACTCAAAAAGCGTATTCATACGGTTTGTTTTTTCGATTTCCATAACTTCCTGGCATTCTAAGAAAATGTCTGTTTTTTAACATTCATTTTCAAATTTATTCATAACATAAATTCCCTATCTTTTATAATTCTATCATAATTCTTGCTGTAATCATAAGTACACCTCTATAGATGTTAGGCTCTCTTTACAGATATAACTTATCCAGTCAAACACAAACTTCCAGTTCTAATGAACAACAGCTAGCTACGCGTTCATAAAAAAACAGTATCTGCACTTTAAATTAGATAATAATCAATGATTGTCATGCTACACATATGCTATAATAGAGAAATGAAAAAGATTCTAATTGCGGATGATGATCGTTCGATTTTAACCTTACTTTCTTACAACTTTCGGCAGAATGATTTTGAGGTTACAACTGTCAGCGGTGGAAAGCAAGCCTTAGAGAAAGCTAAGAAAAATCATTACGACCTCATCTTGCTGGATTTGATGATGCCTGAGCTTTCTGGTATTGAGGTGACGGAAATTTTACGTAAAAAACAGAATTTCACGCCTATTTTAATCCTCACCGCACGAGATGATGAGGAAATGAAGCTGACAGGACTCAATTCGGGTTCTGATGAATATTTGGACAAGGCAACACCTCTAAAAGAGATAATCGTAAGGGCTAATGCGCTCATTCGTCGTCATCAATACTATAATCAGACTTTAGGAAATGAAAAAGTTTTGGAAAAATCCAAAGTAAAGTTCGATCGTCTAGAACTAGACTTTACAAAAAAAGTTTGTATATTTGATGGAAAGCCTTTAGATTTGACCAAGCGTGAATTCGAAATTTTGGAACTTTTGATTGATCGCTCGGGTGATGTTGTTTCGCGTGAAGAATTGCTCCAACATTTTTGGGGAATATCTTCTGCTGCAGAAACACGGACTATTGACGTTTTGATCAGTAAGATTCGTAAAAAGTTAGACAATCAATTTATAAAAACAAAACGAGGATTTGGGTATTACTTCTCTGATGAAAAAAATAAAGCTTAAAAACATTGTAATTTCGACAGTTATTTATCTTGTTGCGACTGTAACTTTGCTCGTTTTTCTCAACATACAGATTCTAAAAACAGATACAAACCGTGTTTTACACGCGATTGAAACGACTAAAACATTCCTTTCAGAGCACCCTGATTCCGCTCTACCTAGCAAGTTCCAGTATTGGCCTGCAAGCACACGAAATGAGGAAACTAAAAAGATTGACGCGGGAGCTGAATATGCACAAGCCGTCACTCGTCACTCTATCGAAATCACCAGTCCAATACGTAAAGACGGTGTAATAACCGCATATCTCCATGCTGTTGATAGTCGTACCTCCCCTTGGTTCACTAATCTGATGGTGGGAGGTTTTGCTACACTCGTTTATCTTGCTTGTGCCTTCTATGTTTTTGTTCACGCCAGACGTAACTATCTCTTTACACAGGATATTGTTGCTAAAATAAAGAATATTGAACGTAGTCCTCTAACACAGAGCTATCTGATGAGTGAAAATGATGACAAAGTGACATCTGCTCTCAATTCTTTGGGCGAATATATTCAAAATCAGATTTTGTCGCACAGTGAAAAGAAAGAAAATATTTACGAATTTATTGAGCTCTTCCAGTTTCCCATCTTTATTTACAATGCCAAAGGCAAGATTCGTAAAACAAATGCTGCTTTTAAAAATGAATTTGCAGACACACACAATCTCGACATTTTCAGTCCTTATGCGGACTTCTTAACTTTCTTGGTGGATAAGATGCTTAATCCAACAACTCAGGAAAAGGATTTCTATTTCGAAAATATAAATGCCTATTATCAAGTCCGTATTTCACCGCTTCCTGATTTGGACAATCGCTTCTTAGTTACTCTACTTGATATTACAGCTTTTAAACGTACTCTTAATGCGCATAATGAACTTATTGCGAACGTCAGTCATGAGTTAAAAACACCGTTGACTTCAATCAAAGGCTTTGCTGAGTTGCTTAAAGACAACTCTCTTCCTGAAGCTGACCGGCAAGAATTTTCGAAGATTATCAGTAAGGAAAGTTCTCGCCTGATTGACTTAGTTCAGGATACTCTGCTCTTGACCAAACAAAACATTCACATTGAAAAGAAAAAAATTAATCTTACAGCCCTTGTCGAGGAGATTCTAAGCACCTCTCAACCGTTACTCGATGAAAAGCACTTGTTCCTCCAGACAAAAATTTCGAATATTTCCCAAGTGACAAATCGTCAAATGGTGCACAGTATTTTTGAAAATCTGATTGAAAATGCTATAAAATACACCGATGAGCATGGAAAGATATTTGTCGGTCTCCATAAAGATAAGAAGAAAGTTATTTTCACCGTAACTGATAATGGACCTGGTCTGACAGAAATTGAAAAGTCTAGAATCTTTGAGCGTTTCTATCGAGTGGATGAAGGCCGAACACAAGTGACAGGAACAGGACTTGGATTATCAATCGTTGATAAAAATGTAAGAGAGCTACAAGGACATATCGATGTGATTAGTGTTCCCGGTAAAGGAACAACTTTCACAGTTACCTTGTAAAAAAGCTTTATGAAAGTAAAACTGCTAAAAATTGACAACAAATTGTGAAAATAAAAAATGGAACCGCACACGCTTAAGTGGTTCCATTTTTATGTGCATAAATAAACCGAGATTTTGCATCAGCGACACTGAATAAAGGTTTTTTCACTCTATCTTTCAAGATAAAATTCAAAGCGATCACCAACATATTGCGACAATACATATTCAAAAGCGCAGCCATCTGATAAGTATGAAATCTGTGTCAATCCTAAAATAGCATCACCGGATTTTATTTTTAAATATTCAGCTACTTCTGTACTTACCTTTTTAGCTGAAATAATCTGCTGACTATGCTCAATCACATATCCTGCCTGGGTTAAAGTATTAAAAAAGTTAGAAGTGATACTTTTCTTTTCGAAAGGCTTCACCAAATCATAAGGAATACTTGCCACCTCGTAGCAAATAGGAACTTGATCTGCATAGCGGACACGCTCCATACGAATAATTGCCCTGTCTTTAGTAATCTGTAGCTTTTCGCACTCAACTTCATTAGGTAATGTCTTGAGATAACTTAGAAGTTCTGTAGAAGGTGTTTTACCCTGAGCAGTGACAATCTCTGTAAATGAGGTTGTCCCGCGCATCTTTTCGCGAACTCGCCGACTCGCTACATAAGTACCGCTTCCAACACGGCGCTCCAAAATTCCTTCATCAACGAGTGAAGTCACTGCTTGCCGTGCTGTCATACGACTCACACCAAAACGTTCAGCCAAATCCCGTTCGCTCGGCAAGCGTTCTCCAATTTTCCAAACTGCTTTTTCAACCTCTTCTTTTATCGCATCATGAATCCTTACATAATTCGGAAGGTTACTTCTCTGCATGCTGTCTCCCTTTGCACCGTTTTTTACTTATTATATACCAATTTTAAATAAAAAACCAGCTACAATAGCTGGTTTACATAATTGGTATAATTATTTAGCTGGAACTGTTATTTCACCATCAATAATCTTTTGTTTGGCAGCTTCAACAGCTTTCCATGCTTCGTCTGAAGTATTGTTACGCGCAAGATCGACACCTGAGTTTTTCAAATCGTATTTAAGAATTTCGCCACCAGGGAACTTGTCATCTTTTACCTTGTTTGAGACGTCTTTGACGACATTTCCAACCTCTTTAAGTGTAGAAGCTAAGACAAAGTTAGATTCTTTACCGTCTTTTGATTTGAAGTTTCCGTCTGCTTCTTGGTCACGGTCAACACCGATTACCCAAACCTTATCGGCTTCGTTTTTTGTTTCATTAAGTACACGTGCTTCTGTAAATACACCTGTTCCTACACCACCTGCAGCTTGATAGATGATATCTGCACCGCTAGAGTACATAGCTGATGCGATTGTTTTACCTTTACCTGCATCGCTAAATGAACCAGCATATTGAACATCTACTTTGATGTTTGGATTGACAGACTTAACACCTTCTTGGAAACCAACTTCAAAGGCTGTGATGATGTCTGAGGCAACACCTCCGATGAAACCAACGTGATCTGTCTTGGTTGTTTTAGCTGCGGCAACACCAGCGAGATAAGCAGCTTCTTGGTCAGCAAATGTTGCAGAAACGACATTTTGCTGGTTTTCAATCACAGAGTCAATGATGGCAAACTTAGTATCTGGATTGTTTTTAGCAGCCTGTGAAGTTGCTTCTTGAAGACCAAAACCAATACCAAATATTAGGTTATAACCACCAGAAACTGCTGAGTTAAAGTTTGCTGTGTAGTCAGAAGCTGAATTTGATTGGAAATAGTTGATGCCTTTACCTCTTGAAAGGTTATTTTCTTTCCCCCAAGCTTGCAAGCCTTCCCATGCTGATTGGTTGAATGAACGGTCATCAACACCACCAGTATCGGTAATCATCGCTACATTGAGATCTGTTTTTGCTTCACCCCCTGAAGCTGCATCACGCCCACGACAACCAGCCAAAACTGCTACTGATGCAAGTGCCAAAGCACCAACTGCGAAAATACGTTTTTTCATGGAAACGTTTTCCTCCAAATTTTAAAATTTTTTTAAACTCTTACAAGATAAGAGCTTTTATCTATAAGTTTATTTTAAGCTATTTTATATATTAATTCAAGCTAAAAACAAAAATGCGAAATTTATCCGCATCTTTGTTCGGAAATAGCAAATTTACAGGTGATTTTAGCTTATCATTCCAATTCTTGGAACGAATACGGCAATAATTCCCCAACAGTTGTTGCTTTCACTTCTTTTGACTTGGACAACAAATAAACAGGCATATCTGCATCACAAAATTCTGAAATCACTTGACGACATGCACCACAAGGACTGATGGGAGCGGCAGTTTCTCCATAAATATACAGACTTGAAAATTCCAAATGGTCTTCGGATACGGCCTTAAAAATAGCTGTCCTCTCTGCGCAATTGCTTAAGCCAAAACTCGCATTCTCAATGTTACAGCCTTGATAAACTTTACCATCCGTAGCTACCAACGCTGCACCTACAGGAAAATGTGAATAAGGGACATAAGCATGGCTGCTCGCTTCACGTGCTGCTTCAATAAGTTCTTTAGTAGCTGGCATTGGCAGTTTCACCTTCCATGATAGCGACACCTGATGAACAGCCCAAACGGTTTGCTCCAGCTGCAATCATAGCCTTAGCATCTTCAAGATTGCGGATACCGCCTGAAGCTTTGACACCCATGTCAGGTCCAACCGTTTCACGCATCAATTTTACATCTTCAACTTTAGCACCAGCTGTTGAAAAGCCTGTTGATGTCTTAACAAAATCTGCGCCAGCACGTTGTGCTGCTTGACAAGCTTTGACTTTTTCTTCATCTGTCAAAAGACTTGTTTCGATAATAACTTTAAGGATACGGCCATCCTTAACAGCATTAACTGCTGCGATATCACTTTCTACTAAGTCCCATTTACCGTCTTTAGCTGCACCAATATTAATCACCATATCCACTTCGTCTGCACCTTTTTTGATTGCATCCGCGGCTTCAAAGGCTTTGACTTCTGAAGTGTTTGCTCCGAGAGGGAAACCGATGACTGTACATACTTTTGAAACTTCATCTTTGAGTTGTTCAGCAGCAAATGCTACCCAGGTTGGATTGATACAAACACTTGCGAATTTGTATTTTTTTGCTTCATCAACGATAGCTTGCACTTTTTCTTGTGTAGCATCAGCTTTGAGGATAGTGTGGTCAATGTATTGATTGATTTTCATTTTTAGGTCTTCTCCTAGTTATTATTTATAGTGCGGACTATAAAGTTCGCTTTAGTTGTGAACATTAAAATTTTATTTGGGCTTGCGACTTTTAAGGTATAGCATCCCAATCATCGTATAAACCGAGATAAAGATAAGAATAAAAAGGGCTATTTTGAGCAACGTATTCTGTGCCCAAAGATTCATTCCAATTGCCCCAAGTGCAGCACCTGCTATACTTTGTAGAGCTTTTATTCCGGTGGGAATAGGGGGAAGTTCATTTTTCATCAGCGAATAATTTCCAAAATTTCAGGTGCATGAACTTGCTGGTCAGAAATTTCGATATTGTTCTTAAACTCCGTAATCAATTCTGGTGTAATTTCACGATTACTATAAAGTGTGGCGATAAGATCACCCTTTTGGACGAAGTCACCCACTTTTTTAGCCAAATTAATACCTGCTTCAAAATCGATTGTATCTGCCTTGGTTGCTCGTCCTGCACCAAGCTTCATCGCAACAATACCGACACCCATTGCTTTTTCTTGCGTAATGTAGCCTTCACGCTCGGCATGGATTTCCACAGTATGTGCCACATTTAATTCTGCAGTCAAATGATTGAAGGCTGTTGCATCCCCGTGTTGTGCTTCACACATGGCAAGGAATTTGGCATAAGCTTTACCATTATCAAGATTTTCGATGATTTCTGGAACAGTTTTTTCTACACCTGCTAATCCAAGCATAATTTGAGCCAGTTCAGCGATAAAGTGACGGAATTCCGATGTTCCTTTACCATTTAGCGTATTCACGGCTTCCGTAATTTCATTACGATTACCTATGGCATATCCTAAAGGCTGGTTCATATTTGTTAGAACTGCCACTGTTTCACGACCAACAGCCTTTCCTAAGTCAACCATTGTACGCGCTAAAAGTCGGGCATCTTCGATATTCTTCATGAAAGCCCCGTCGCCAACAGTCACATCAAGCAAAATGGCATTTGAGCCCGAAGCAATTTTTTTAGACATGATAGAACTTGCAATTAATGGAATAATATCGACTGTGGCTGTCACATCTCGAAGGGCATAGAGGAGTTTGTCTGCTTTAACCAAATCATCAGATTGACCAATCACCGCGATTCCTGAATCTTTTACTTGGCTGATAAAGTCTTCTTCTGTTTTTTCAATTTCAAAACCTGGAATAGATTCTAACTTATCCAGCGTGCCCCCTGTATGTCCTAAACCACGGCCGGACATTTTAGCGACAGGGACATCAAAACTCGCCACTAAAGGGGCCAAAATAATCGTTACTTTATCACCTACACCACCAGTCGAATGTTTGTCTACCTTCACACCAGGGATGGCAGATAAATCAAATTCTTTACCTGACTTAACCATAGCCATGGTTAAGTTGGCTGTTTCCTCTGTCGTCATACCCTTAAAATAGATAGCCATTGCAAGTGCTGCCATCTGATAATCCGGAACTTCGCCAGTCGTATAACCAGAGATAAGCCAATCGATTTCAGCTTTCTCAAAGTGACCACCATCTCGTTTTTTTTGAATCAGGTCTACCATTCTGTAGGTCATAGTTTCTCCTTATAACTCCTTAAAATGTAATATCCTTTATCTTTCGCGACAATCTCACAGTTGCCAAAGACAGCATTCATTTTCTTTTGCGCACTCGGCGCGCCCTGTTTTTTCTGAATCACGATTGTCAAATGACCATTATCATTTAAATGCATATAAGCATCAGATAAAATAGCATGTACCACTTCTTTTCCCGCACGAATAGGGGGATTTGAAATAATAGCATCAAAGCTTTGTTCAACATTATCATATATATTAGATAAAAAAATATTATCAACTTTTATATTGTTTTTATCTGCATTTTTCTTTGCTAAATCAAGAGCACGGCTATTTACATCTACAAGTGTGGCTTTCAAGCCATATTTTTTTGCTAAAGTTAAAGCCAGTGTGCCATAACCACAACCTACATCAAGCAAAGTCTTCGCTCCTTCGGGTTGAAAATTATCCAGCAACACACGTGAACCATAATCAATAGCGTTTTTAGAAAATACACCTGCATCAGTCAGAAAGTGTAGGGGAAGACCCAAAAGTTCAACCGATAGCTCCTGCACGTCATGTGCTAAATCACGGTTGTCTTCATAATACATATTTGTTTTTACCATTACATTTTATTTTATCACAAAATATTTTATTTTTTCTCAGAAAACCTTTACAGATAGTAATCAAGGACTTAAAAACTCTTACTTTATAGCTAGAGTATTTTTTCATTTCATGCACTCTCTATAGCAAGCTAATCTGCTTTCTACAAATTTTTTAAACAAAAGGAAAATATGCTAAAATATCCTTATGAATAAATTCATTAATTACGATGAAATCTCACGAGAAACTTGGCAAAATTTATACCTGTCTTCCATAGTTCCCTTGACAAATAAGGAGCTGGATGCCATTCGTTCACTCAATGATGAAATTTCACTGCAAGACGTTATTGACGTCTATCTCCCATTAATACATTTGGTACGTTTATATAAAAAGAATATCGAAGATTTAAGTTTCTCCAAAGGATTGTTTTTACAAAAAATTGTTCAAACGCCCCCACTAATCATTGGGATTTCTGGATCTGTCGCTGTCGGAAAATCTACTGCTGCGCGTCTCGTTCAGCTCCTCCTTTCCCGTGAATTTAAAAAATTAAGCGTAGAGCTTGTGACAACAGACGGTTTTCTTTATCCTACAGCAATTTTAGAAGAGCGTAACATGTTAGACCGTAAAGGCTTCCCTGAAAGTTATGACATGGAACGCCTCTTAGACTTTCTCTATCGTGTAAAAAACAGTGAGCGATGCGAAATCCCCCTTTATTCACATGAAACTTATGACATCATCGAAGATAAAACCCAGATTATCGACCAGCCTGATATTTTGATTTTAGAGGGAATAAATGTTCTCCAAAATCCGCAGAGTGAACTTCTTTATGTCAGTGATTTTTATGACTTCTCTATTTATGTTGATGCTGATGAGGACTTGATTGAAAAATGGTACTTGGAACGGTTTGACAGCCTACTCAAACTTGCTGAAAATGATCCTCATAACTATTATCACCAGTTTACGAAAATGCCTTACGATGAAGTGATGCAGCTCGCGCGTCAAACATGGACAAATACTAATCTGCCTAACTTGCGCGACTATATCGAGCCGACACGTAACCGCGCCGAAGTCATCTTGCACAAAGCTGCCAACCATTACATTGATAAAATTTATTTGAAGAAATTTTGAAATAGCATAACAATAACTTACTCTTTAATTAAAATAACTGTCTTTTTGTGTCAAACGTTTTTATAATTAGCTCTTTTATGATAAAATACTTTAATATTAATTTTTAGGAGGCCCCCTTGTCTGATAAACAACTTGAAAAAATTATCGTTCTTGACTATGGTAGTCAGTATAACCAATTAATTTCTCGTCGCATTCGCGAGATAGGTGTTTTCTCGGAGCTGATGAGTCACAAAGTCACAGCTCAAGAAATCCGTGAAATAAACCCTGTGGGAATTATTCTTTCTGGGGGACCTAATTCTGTTTATGATGAGGGTTCATTTGATATCGATCCC
Organism: Lactococcus garvieae; assembly: GCF_016758115.1. GTDB lineage: Bacteria > Bacillota > Bacilli > Lactobacillales > Streptococcaceae > Lactococcus > Lactococcus muris. The sequence goes on along the minus strand of NZ_WIVG01000001.1, from coordinate 44,850 downwards.
GAAATTTTTGAACTCGGTTTACCTATCTTAGGCATCTGCTATGGCATGCAATTGATTAGTCACAAATTAGGTGGTAAAGTTGAAGGTGCCTCTGAACGAGAATATGGTGTTGCTCCCATTGAGTTAAAAGCTCCATCTAAGCTCTTTGCCAACACGCCTGACAAACAAGATGTGCTCATGAGTCATAGTGACCGTGTTGTTAAACTTCCAGAAGGCTTCCATGTTGTTGCAACTTCTCCAAACAGTCCATTTGCTGCCGTTGAAGATACTGAACGCAACATTTACGGCATTCAATTTCACCCTGAAGTACGTCACTCCGTATACGGAACAGACATGCTCCGTAACTTTGCCTTGAATATCTGTGGCGCCAAAGGTGATTGGTCAATGGAAAATTTCATTGACATGCAAGTCAAGAAAATCCGAGAACAAGTTGGTGATAAAAAAGTCTTGCTTGGTCTCTCTGGCGGTGTAGATTCTTCAGTTGTAGGAGTGCTCTTGCAGCGTGCAATAGGTGATCAATTGACCTCTATCTTCGTGGATCATGGTTTTCTCCGCAAAGGTGAAGGTGATCAAGTGATGAATATGTTGGGAGGCAAATTTGGCTTAAACATTATCCGTGTTAACGCTGAAGAACGTTTCATGAATAAGTTAGCTGGTGTTTCTGACCCAGAGAAAAAACGTAAAATCATCGGTAACGAATTTGTTTACGTCTTTGATGATGAAGCTTCTAAACTTAAAGATGTTAAATTCCTCGCTCAGGGTACACTTTATACAGATGTGATTGAGTCAGGAACAGATACAGCTCAAACAATCAAGTCACACCACAATGTTGGTGGCTTGCCAGAAGACATGCAGTTCGAATTGATTGAACCTTTAAACACACTCTTCAAAGATGAAGTACGTGCCCTTGGTACAGAACTTGGAATGCCTGATGAGATTGTATGGCGTCAACCTTTCCCAGGACCTGGTCTTGCCATTCGTGTTATGGGAGATTTGACACCTGAGAAGGTTGCGGTTGTCCGTGAATCTGATGCCATCCTCCGTGAAGAAATTGCTGCCGCTGGTTTAGACCGTGACGTATGGCAGTACTTCACTGTTAATACAGGTGTCCGTTCAGTTGGTGTCATGGGAGATAGCCGGACTTATGATTATACACTCGCCATCCGTGCTATCACTTCTATTGACGGTATGACAGCGGAGTTTGCGAAACTCCCTTGGGATGTTCTACAAAAGATTTCAGTACGTATAGTAAACGAGGTGAATCACGTTAACCGCGTTGTCTACGATATTACCTCCAAACCACCTGCAACTGTTGAGTGGGAATAATAGCAAGGAAAAATAGCTAGAATAGAAATTAAAAATCGCTTAACAGAGCGGTTTTTGTTTTACGAAAATCAATAAAAAACACTGATTTTGAAAAAAATTGGCACAAAAAAACCGACCGAAGTCGGGGATTTACCTATAAGAACAGACTTTCATTATATCACATTTGCTATTTCATCAAATAGGATAATAGAGTTTCTATCTATTTAATATTTTATAAAATAGACTAGGTGTAGGAGAATGAGTTCCTGACACTCATAAAAGGGCACCCATTTAACCAAAATTCACCTTTTCTTCCAAAGCTTCAGTTAGAACTTGACTTGCATTTATCCCCTGCTCTTTAGCTAAGATTGCAAGATATTCTGGAATGCTGACATTTTTACGGACCACTTTAGAATGATATTTACGCATATAAGCCACCATGTCAATTGCGATCAATGCAATAGTTGCATCCGGTTCCGCTTTTTTTACTTCTTCAATCGAGCTTGCTTTGGGCATTTCTGCATAATCTTCTAAAGCAAAGCCTAGTACTTCCTCAGCCATTTTATAAGCTTCATCAAGGTCTGTCCCTTGAGTCATTGCTTCTGGAACATCTGGAAAGTGTACAGAGATATAATCTCCATCTGTTTTAAATACTGCTGGATATAATAACATTTTTTCTCCCTTCTGAGATAAAGCAAAAGTTCTACTGGTCATTTCAGACCAGCTTGCTTTTTAATACTTGCCTCTAAACCATGTCCTAAGTCTTTATTATGCATGGGCACAATTGTTATTTTCTTAGTATCTGGATTAAACATTTTCTTGTGACTTCCACGTTGACCTTTTTCAATAAAGCCATTCTTTTTGAGAAATTTAACCATTTCTCTAGGTGTCATTGGCAATGCTTCATCTCCTTTCTTGACCACATACACATTATACACAAAAGTTGTGTATAAATCAAGTGGTGTGTATAGAAAAAGCAAAAAAATTCCCCAACCAAAGCTGAGGGATAAAATATAGTTTTCATTTAATATATGATTAATTATATATTAATCTTCCTTATCACTATCTTCACCAAAATCGGTAGGATTTATAGTTGGTAGGATAATTGCATTTTCATTATCTAAAGATGTAATAAATGAAACGATTGTTCTTATATATGGGAATAACAGCAAGGAAAAATAGCTAAAATAGAAATTAAAAATCGCTCAACAGAGCGGTTTTTGTTTTACGAAATTCAATAAAAAACACTGATTTTGAAAAAAATTGGCACAAAAAAATTAGTGAAAAAGTGCTTAACTGTCCGCATACAACTGCTGAAGTTAAGCACTTTTGGTTTTTTCTCAAAGAAAAAGAGTTTAAATTCACCATAAGGAAAACAAAGTCCTTTTGAAAAATCACTGGATTTTTGCTGCTTATATGTTTGAATTCCATGCTCCGTCTTGGTCCCGGAGGATGAGGGCTATGCCAGAAATATGTGGAACAGCATTACTTACTTGATTAACCAATACAATAATCCCCGAGTGATTACCTATGAGCCAAGGTCTCTCTGCATTAAAAGGCGTACGTGTCCCCTCAAGAGTCTGCAAACGACTTGCCAGTGTTGGATAAGCCTTTCCTGGTCCAGAAAGATGGTTGACCTCCGCAAGAGATAGCACAAAAGCCTTTCTTTCACCACTTGGATCCACCTCCGCAAAGTCATTGCGCAAAGCATTTGTAAAAGCAGCATGATTCAAATCTATATTTAGTCCAGGTGTTCCAATCCACGGAACTACTCCAGAAAGTGCCCCATGGTCTCCCACCCATCCCGATACATTACCTTGGGCATAAGCATCAGATCCTGTACCCGTAAATTCTTTTTGCACAGGTTGAACCTGACGGCGAATAACAGAAGGCAAATTATCATGCCAGCTCCGTGCGGCAAGGTCAGCTGTTGACCCATTATAACTATTGATACCCGGAATAGTATTCCAAGCAACTGAAGGACCTCTATGTGAGATGACCAAATGGTTCCCATCCCCCTTGTTTTCAAGGTAGCGGTACTGCGTGCCACGCATAGAGAATGTTTGTCCCGGTGTCATCTCACCAAGAATAGGTAGGCCATTACGCACTTCATCCACCAGCTGTTTGGCAAGGTCGCTATGGTTTTCTGGGGCTTCATCCCAAAGGGCAGAGACGTCGCCATCAGTGTTGGCTACCATGTTGGCGACAGCCTTAATCCCGTAGTAATAATCTCCCCGAATCCCGCTTGTCGCAAAGTTAGCCTGATCGAGAAGGAAAGAGGTGGCTTCCTCTGGGAAGAGCAGATTGGCCCAATAAGCCCAGCCTGTCTGGGGATCCACCACCCAGAAGTTGCCGACACGGTCTCGGACTGGCAGGGCATTCCACTGACTGAGCAACATGACCGGCTGGTCTTGGATAACAGTTTGGCGAGCCCTGTGTGTCCCGGCTTCTGTATCGGGCGGTGTTCCTAGGAGTGAGGTGGCTGTGCTGCCATTGTTCCAATAGCCATCTGTCCCATTCCCGGGATGAGTGACCCCTGTAGCATCTGCACCGGCATTGGTTCCATTAGGACTAGCCGAAGTATCCGCCTCTTCTCCCGACTGGGTCCAGTCACGCCCGTCTCCTGCAGCAGCTGTCTTGTGATTATCTCGGGCGCGGTTAAAGGTCGGCATGAAGTAGGGAGCATTCAGCTGTCCAGAGCCGTCTGTGGCTGCTCGGGGATTCCAACCGACGGTCCAGCGGGCACGGGCAGTGAAGACGGCGCCCGGTCCGACACGTTGGCCGACTGTATTGCCTGAGGCTTCTGGTGTCCAAGGCGTCCATGTGCCCGTGTCTTCTTTGATGGGTTGGACTGCGTTACCGTCTTCCACCCCTTGCGGGTCGGCTTGGACCAGAGATTCGCCATTGATTTCCATGTATTCGAGGAGTTTTACACGTACCAAGATAGGGGCATCACCAAAGTTCTCGGCGAAGACATCCTTGTTGCCTGAGGCACGATCAAAGTAGTCGTGCAGACGGCCTACTTCTTCGAAATTAATATTTCCACTTCGGTCATTGATGGCTCGCTGTGTGAAGGAGAACCATGCAAAGGTACCCGAAATCAATAACAAGACTGAAAGTATGACTAAAAGGATGCCTAGTTTTTTCTTTTGTTCCATTTCTATTTTTCCATCTACTCCATAAATATGATGTAACAAAAGAAATCTTTTTGTTACAAACTCTAAGAGTATTATAAAAAAAAAAAAAGAAAATGAAAGTGAAATAGTATTTAGATGAGGAGAACAAAGCTTCTTAAAATGAGCGCAATACATCTAAAAGGCTCTAGTTTAGGTGTTTCAAAGGGGAGCGCAAGGAGATTCAATCACTAGCCTATCATTTTTATAAATTACTGCGGCTATAAAAAAAATGGCAATAGATTTTTCATCTACTACCATAGATTATACAGAACCTTATTTTTTAGTTCACTTAACAACCATAACATTACAGTTTGCATGATTAATAACATAGGCAGTTGTTGAACCCACCAGCAGCCGGTCAAATGCTCCCTTACCAGTAACACCGATGACGATTAAATCAACATCATGTTCTTGGCTAAAGTCAATAATTTCTTTCTTAGGCGAACCCTCCACACGATAAGTCTTGAACTCAACCTGTTTCTTAATGATGTCAGCAGCTCTATCTATAATTGCTCGTGCTTGCTCCTCTAGGTTTTCAAGAATAAGCGGTGCACCATAGGTTGAGCCATAAAGTCGAATATCGTCTTTAACATGTAAAACAAGGAGTGAAGTTTCATTTTCTTTAGCTATCTTAACAGCTTCACGCACTGCCTTATCAGATTGTTCAGAGCCATCTACTGCGACCATGATATTTTTGTATTGTTTTTCCATAGAATCCTCCCTTATTTTAAAATTGTCAATTTAACTTTTCTATATCTATATTTTAAAACAAAAGGAAAGAAAAAGACACTAATAGAGTTAAAACAAAATCCGATTTTTCTTTTATTTTATAGGTCTTGTAATTTCAAATGTTTCACCTAAAGCTGTATAAGCTCTTCCAGACAGACGAGCGACAGGATCTAATGCCTCAGCTTTAATATAAAGTTTCTCCTCGTCAATAACCGTGTCATCTACCAGTATATTTTTGACTTCTAAGAGCATAAGGTGGCTGGTTTTTCCTACAGGTATATGCTTGTGAAGTATCACTTCTAGTCGAGCCTTAGCGTTTGCGATAGCTGGTACCTTAACTTCTTGTGATTCTGTCAAATTGATTCCAAACTTTTCAACTTCACTTTCATTAGCTGCAAGCGGTGCTGACGTTTTATTCATTGCTTCAACATTATCAGTGTTGACCAAATGAATAACCCCCTCTTCCCTTTCCAAAAGATTTCTGACAGAATCCTTCATCTCCGTCATCGCAATAGAGACAATGACTGGCTCCTTAGAAACTACATTAAAAAAGCTAAAAGGAGCAGCGTTGACAAGTCCTTGACTATTTTGCGTTGTTAGCCACGCAATAGGTCTTGGGACAACAAGACCAGATATAAGCTTATAGGCTTCCTTACTGTTCATATCCTTTGTTTTAAATGTCTTCATCTTCTCTCCTCTAAGCCGTTTTTTAATTTTTCCATAGATTGTGATACTTTTCTTTTCACGTTTCAATGCCAAAAATGGCACAGATGTGCCATTCTCTCCTTCTTCATCTCTAAAATAGAGAGAATGGCAAGATATAAATAACCGTAACAGAGTAAATTAAGTCTCCAACTTTTTCGTTTACAAATGTAAATTTATTTTATTATACCATCTTCTCAATAATTTTCAAAAATATTGTACTTCAACAGTTCTCTTCTCACTCAGATATAAAGTTTCTAAACTTTAAAATAATTCAATAAAAGTTGGCAAAACAAGAGGTCTATCACCGTGTCTCGATACTGCGTTTCTTTCATTTTACCTAACAAAAGGTTAAGAATTTTTTCTTTTTCACGGTAAGTTTCTACCAAGAGACCTTTCCGAAAGAGAGCATGTTCTTCCTGAGAAGCAAATTCAGCATGCCTAACAAGTCGTTTTTTTAGTGTGAGGGCTTGTTCTTCTAAAGCTGCATGTCGCGTAATATTTCTAAAAATTTCTTCTAGATATTGAATAACCTCGATAAGAAATTCCTTCTCAAGAATAACCTTTTTGCCTGACCCCATCAGCTCCTTTTCGCATAGAGCTAAGATTCTTGAAGAAGCTGAAGTAAATAATAAACTGAACTGGCTAATATCTTCTGTACGCAAATAAAAGAGATAGGCAAGCTGTAGAGGATAGGACAAACGATAAAGTTCAACGTTACTCTTCTCATTTCCATAGGGTATCGCGGAAGAATAGCTCGTGTTGACAAACTCAAAATGCTGCTTTAGCACATGGGCAATCATTTCACGAATCATTTCATCATTTGAGGCAAGGGGTAAATATAAGCTTGCTTGCATGGCAGAGCGCTGAAGCCACTTTGTTGAACTTCCTTGCAACAATTGACACGCTCTATTTTTTTCTTTGTTTTCCAAATAATCAACTAGGGGATCTTTAAAGCAATTTCTAAATACAATCGCCCATTCAGGATTAATTTCTTCACTCAGAGTTTCGATTCGAAAAATCGATTTTCTACTTTCCATCGATAATCTAATCGTGTGCATCCTCTTCCTCCCTGTTATCATTTTTATTTTCTATATCTGCAAACTTGATATTTCCCTTAGGCTTTCTAAAATGTCATCTGTCAGAATTGTGATGTGTCCCATTTTTCTGCCTGCTTTTGCTTCTAATTTCCCATAATCATGGATGTGCCATTCGGGATGTTCACGGTTTATTTTTTCAACTTTAGTAACATCCTGACCTAAGATATTTATCATAATCGCCTTTTTTAAAAGACGAGGCTCGGGCAATTTTTCACCCAGTATGCCTTTGATATGTAAATCAAATTGTGAAAAATCGCAGGCTTCTATCGTGTAATGACCTGAGTTATGTGGACGCGGAGCAAGTTCATTAACATAAATATCCCCTGACTCTGTAAGAAACATTTCAACACAAAGCGTTCCTGAAAGCTGGAGCTTTTTTGCTATTGCTAGAGCTAAGTGTTCTGCTTTTTCGCTTATTTCAGAAGAAACTAGTGCAGGAGCAATCGTACGGTGCAAAATATTGTTAACATGCTCGTTTTGACATAAGGGAAAGGTAACAAAATCTTTACCATTTCCACTTATAATAATCGAAATTTCATAAGAAAAATTAACGAAGTCCTCCAAAACACACTCAGCACTGTCTGCTAATTTTATTGCCTCTTTCAAATCCTCTTCACTCTTTAAGACAACTTGCCCATGCCCGTCATAGCCTCCTGTTGTCGTTTTAAGAACTTGTTTCTTGGTCACCTTTTTTGGAAGGTCTTGAGCATCACAAACCAGCTTCCATGGTGCTATCTTCACCTCACACTCTTCTAAAAACTCTTTTTCTAATTTACGGTTCTGCGTGATTTCCAACAATCTGATACCTTGCGGAATGTCTACACATGTTTCTAATTCATACAGTGCTTTTGATGATACATTTTCAAACTCGTAAGTTATTAAATCACAAGCGTAGGCTAGTTTTAGAAGCGCATCGACATCATCGTAATCAGCAATAAGCAACTCGTCCGAACATTTTGCTGCGGGACAGTTCGGATTAGGGTCTAAAGTAATTACTTTATGACCCATATATTGTGCAGAGATAGCCATCATCTGCCCTAACTGACCACCGCCAATAATTCCAATTGTTTTTTTCTTATGTTGCATATTTTCATTATAGGTCATTTTTCTTCTTTCCCCTACTCTTTTTTGGATAGTTTAAAAATAAATCCGTTAATTATACGGATTTTTATTTACTAATATAGAATTATTTTTACAAATATTACACTAACTTTTAAAACATAAGTTTACAGTAGCTTTTTGGTCGATGCCACAGATATTTCTGCAGCATTTTCCCTGTATTTTTTTAATTTTTTAGCCAAGCTTTGATTACCCAGCGCCAAAATTTGAACTGCATAGAGTCCTGCATTTTTGGCGCCTGCTGTTCCTATAGCCATGCTAGCAACAGGTACACCACCTGGCATCTGTACTATAGAGTAAAGACTATCCAAGCCCGATAAGGCACGAGACTGGATTGGCACACCAATCACGGGAAGTAGCGTCATCGAAGCAACCATTCCCGGTAAGTGAGCTGCACCTCCAGCTCCTGCAATAATTACCTTATAGCCTTGCTTTTCTGCATTTTTGGCAAAATCCAACATTATTTCTGGTGTTCGATGTGCCGATACTACTTTTTTATCAAACGCTATACCAAATTCTTCCAAAACTTGTGTACTTTGCTTCATTGTTTCCCAATCTGAAAGAGAGCCCATAATAACTGCAACTTCTGACATTCTTATACTCCTTTATTTCCAATATCTGTTCGGTAAAACATCCCTTCATTGTCTAAACTGTCTAACTTTGTATACAATGCCTTCTGAACGCTCCTTATATCTGTTCCTGTTTCCGTAGCCATATACACACGTCCCCCACTTGAAAACAGTTGTCCATTTCTTTCGACAACGCCGGCATAAAAGCAATTTAAACCAGACAAGTCAGGCAAGGCAACACTTCCTGTTGAAGTATTAGGATAACCTTGATTCGCCACGACTACTCCTAAAGTGATTTCATCTGTATTCCACATCAACTGCGGCTCTCTGCCTTCTAAAATGTCTATTATATTTTCAGCAAAATCGCTCCTTATTGTCTCCAAAACCACTTGTGTTTCTGGATCTCCAAACCGAGCATTAAATTCAATTGTCTTTACACCTTGCGCCGTCCATATTAACCCTGCATAAAGCACTCCTGTGAAGGATTTGTTTTCAGCCCTTAATCCAGCAATCGTTGGTTCAACAATCCTCTCTAAAGCTTCTTGAACAATACTTTCTGGAATATGAGGTACTGGCGCATATGCCCCCATTCCTCCTGTGTTAGGACCTTGATCCCCATCAAAGGCCCGCTTATGATCCTGAGCAATAGGCAGTGGGTATATCTTACCCTCATGAACCAGGCTGAAGAGGGAAAATTCCTCACCTTCAAGATATTCCTCCACAACTACTTTTGCTTCATTCATCTGGAAAATGTCTATTAAAGCAGCTCTTGCTGTTTCTAAGTCCATTGCTACAGTGACACCCTTGCCCGCAGCCAATCCATCGGCCTTAATGACAATAGGAGCTCCTTTTTTCTCAACATAGTTTAGAGCTTCTTCCAAGTCTAAAAAGCTTTCATAGTCTGCTGTTGGCACACCGTATTTTTTCATAATAGATTTAGCAAAGCTCTTGCTTCCTTCAATCTGTGCCGCATCAGCTCTTGGACCGAATATACGCAAGCCTTCTTCTAAAAATACATCAACGATACCGTTCATTAGTGCCGTTTCCGACCCGACAAAAGTCAAATCAATCTCTTCTTTTTTAGCAAAACCAGCCAAAGATTGACTATCAAGTTCGGAAATAGCCACTGTTTTTAGTTTTTCTTCTGTCATTCCGACATTTCCTGGGCAAATAAAAACTTTATCCACCTTTTCACTTTGAGCAAATTTTCGAGCAATTGCATGTTCACGCCCACCTGAACCAACGACTAAAACCCTCATATTACCTCACTTTCTTTCTCACCTCTATCTTAAAATATTTAGATAAAAAGAAAAAGCCCTAGAGGACTTTTTAAATATATTCTTGTTCAAACGTTCGGAATTATCAAGAGAGGACAGGTAAAAAAGGGATTTCCAATAAATCTTCAATCTCACAATCTGGCACCAACTCTTCTTGAGTACTTAAATGTTTCGGGTTATACCAAATCGTTTTTATTCCAGCATTTTTCCCACCTAAGATATCTGTTGTTAGAGTGTCACCAACGATTGCGAAATCTTTCTCCTCCGCATGGTCAATATGATCGAAAACATAATCAAAGAATTCTTTTGACGGTTTGTGTTTCCCAATTTCCTCACTAATAAAAATGTCTTTGAAATATCGCTCAATACCGGACTCTAAAATGCGTGGACGTGATACTTTAGATGTGCCATTACTGACGATATACATTTCTCTTTTTTCCTGTGCCAGTCTATCCAAAAGTTCTTTAGCATGAAAAATGAGTTCATGCCCTTGTGCAAGATAACGCTGATAAGTAGCATCAACGGCAGAAGCATCGTACACTTCGGTTACACCCAAGGCCCTAAAAGCTTTGGCAAAACGTGTGGTAAGCAGTTCTTCACGACTGATTTCTCCTGCTTCGTGACTGCGCCACAAGGCTTTATTTTCGCGCGAATAGATAGCCCTATTTTCCTTTGTATCTTCAATATGATACTGTTCAAAAATTTTTCCCAAAGCCATATATTCTGCCTTATCAAAATCAAGAAGCGTATTGTCTATATCAAAAAGTAGTACAGTCATTTTCTCTCTTCCTAAAAAATATATGAATCTAGTTTAACGATTTGTTGAAATTTTTTCAACAAAAGAGTTTTTTCATGAAAATAAGGCAGCACTACTTTGCCAATAAGGCTACAGATTGATATGGGGCAAGTGTTTCGCTCTCATATGAACCATAATTATTGACAAAAACTTCTGCTTTTTCAAAGCCTTGAGGAATTTTAAAATTCACACTATGATTTGCAAAATTATTAAGAACGAGCAGACGCTGTTCACCATATTCACGAACAAAGGCATAAATGTGCTCAGCGTCCTCAAGTGCAGGTTTGTAACTTCCTTCAGAAATGATTTTTTCAGACTTGCGTAAATCAATCATTTTCTTATAGAATTTGTAGATTTCTCCATCCTTGTCTTTTTTCACATTGATATCTGTATGTTTTCCAACTTTAAGCCAGGGCTCTCCTCTTGTAAAGCCTGCATTTGTACTATTGTCCCACTGCATCGGTGTTCGTGAATTGTCTCGAGACTTGATGCTGACTATGTCAAAGGCTTCTTCTTCTGATTTTCCTTGCTTTATCAGCATTTCATAAGCGTTTCGTGCCTCTACATCTTTGTAATCTGCTACAGAATCATAGTCTGGATCTATCATTCCAATTTCTTCTCCCATATAAATGAAAGGTGTCCCTCGACTAAGATGAATTGAAGCTGCGAGCATCGTTGCCCCTTTCACTCGAAAGTTCTTCACATCAACAAAACGGTTAAGGGCTCGGGGCTGATCATGATTATTCCAGAAATTTGCATTCCAGCCTCCTCCTTGTCCCATTTTTTCTCCCCACTCATGGAAAAGATGCTTCAGCATTTGAAAGTTAAAGGGAGCTTTGGTCCACTTATTTCCGTCTTTATAGTCCGTTTTAAGATGGTGAAAATTAAAGACCATACTTAGTTCTTTTCGTTCAGGTTGCGTATAGAGAATACTGTTCTCAATCGTTGTCGAGCTCATTTCACCCACTGTTATGGCATTCTCATCCTGACCAAAAGTCTCTCGATTTAACATTTGGAGATATTCATGAGTTATCGGCTTATCTGTATACTCAAATTTCCCCTCAAATTCTGGATTATTTTTAAGAATTTCGTCTTTTCCAATTACATTAATCACATCGAAACGGAAACCTGAAATTCCTTTTGAGCGCCAAAAATTAACGACTTTGAACAACTCTTGACGCACATTTTTATTGCGCCAATTTAAGTCAGCTTGGGTCACATCATACAGGTGAAGGTAGTACTTTCCTGTATCCCCAAAGGGAGCCCAGGCGCTGCCACCAAATTTAGAGCGCCAATCTGTAGGTTGGTCTCTTAAAATGAAGAAGTCTTGGTAGTATTTATCACCGGCTAAGGCCTTTTTAAACCATTCATGTTCTGTTGAAACATGGTTCAAAACCATATCCAGCATAAACTCAATACCTAGTTCTTTCCCTCGGGCAATCATTTGATCAAAATCTTCAAAATCACCGAATACAGGATCGATATTCATATAATCAGATATATCATAACCGTTATCTTTTTGAGGACTAGGGTAAAAAGGATTGAGCCAAATCATATCAATTCCCAACTCTGCCAGATAGGGCAATTTTTCCGTGATCCCTCTAAGATCACCGATACCATTTCCCGTTGTGTCTAAAAATGATTTAGGATAAATCTGATAGATGACTTTCTCGCTTAATATCATAATCTTCTTCCTTTGTTTTTTATTTATTTATTTATAGCTGATTTAAATACGTTTTTCTTTTCAAGACCTGTTCCCATTGTATCTGAGTCTTTGAAACCAAAGAACCACACCAATGTCATTGAAACAAGGATACACACTGCTGTTGCAATCCAGAAAACAATGAAGTTATTCGGGTTACCTGCAGCATGCGTCAGTGGATTTGTCGTAGCCGCAAAGTTAGGGAAACCAATAAGTGAGCCGGAGAAGCCATACATATGCAAGTCTAAGAGACCTGCTACAGCTGCACCTGCTGCTGCACCGATTGAACTCATAATAAATACGCGCATATACTTCAAGTTAATACCGTACATGGCTGGCTCTGTTACACCACAGAAAGCCGAAATAGCCGCAGGCAATGCTAAACCTTTAAGACTTTGCTGACGTGTTTTGAGGAAAACAGTTAAAGCTCCTGCACCTTGTGCTAACATTGTGAAGGAAACAATCATATTAATATTTGATTCTCCCGTTGTCACAATTTGCTGTGTCAAAATAGGAATAACGAGCCAGTGAAGACCAAAGATAACCAAAACTTGATAAAGACCACCAATAATTGCTCCTGCTATAGTGAGGTTAAGGTTAATCAAACCAGTAATAACCGAAGCAAGTGCTGATGAAACAATACTAATCACAGGCCCTACCAGCAATAGAACCAATGAAGCAACGATAAAGAAAGTAATCATTGGTACAAAAATTGAACGAAGTGCCAAAGGCATATGCTTTTTAAGCCAAGAACCAATAGGTTTTGCTAACCAAGCAGCTACAATGATAGGGAAGATGGTGTAGGCATAGTTAGGAAGACTCACTGGGATGTTAAAATAACTTGTATTAAAGGTAACACCAAAGAACTCCATAACAACGGGAGCTTTTCCTGCAACAATCTCACCATTTTGAATAATATTTGGTGCTGCTACAAGACCTTGTAATGCAGGGTGGATCATAAAGCCACCTACCGCAGCGACAACGTAAGGGTCTGACCCTAGCTGTTTTGCAGCCGCGTAGCCAACTAAAACCGGCAAGAAATAGAACGGCGCCATTGCCAATGTTGAAATAATAATATAAGTCGGGTCAGTAGGACTAATAAGTTCAAAAATATGATTTCCCTTAACAAACATGTTAAGGATACCATTAATCATACCACCAGCAGCTAGAAGACCAATGATTGGCATCATTGAACCTGTGATTGTTCCAACCACAACCTGAAAAGCACGCGCAACTGGGTTCTTCGACACCTTGTTTTCTTCGGTTACTATGTTATCATCAGCACCCTCAACTACACGACTTCCAAGTTGAGCCACAATTTCATCATAAACATCTGCAACAGCTTGACCGATAACAACCTGATATTGTCCTAAGTTAGCATTATAAACAACGCCAGCAACACCGTCCATAGCTTCTATTTTTTCGTTATCTGCCTTATCTTTATCTACTAAATAAAAACGTAAGCGTGTGATACAATGAATAGCCTTTGTAATATTTTCTTCTCCACCAACAGCTTCAATAATATCTGCTGCAAGTTTTTTGTAATCTGCCATGATTTCTCCTTTTTATTTTGCTTTTGCTTGGCCAAGCTTATCGCCTGCCTGAACTTTTCCTTTTTCAATAGAAAGACTGCCCAATTTTTCAGAAGTATTGGTGATTAAAATCATACTTGTCAAAGGAAGCCCTGCCGCTTCAACCTGTTGCCAATCCACACGCCCAAGCTTGTCGCCGCCTTCAACTTTATCCCCTAGCTTTACCTTAATGTGAAACGGTTGACCGTTGAGGCTTACTGTATCGATTCCCAAATGAAGTAAGACTTCTAAACCATCAGCACGCTTAAATCCTAAAGCATGGCCTTGAACCAAGGTGACCTCCCCCGCTACGGGACTGACAATTTGATCACTCGTTGGCTCAATTGCATAACCATCCCCCATCACTTTTTTTGAGAACACGGGGTCCGCGACCTGTTCTAAATCAATGACTGTACCTGATAGAGGTGCATATAGACCTGTGTCATCACTCAAAGTTTTTTTCTTGCCAAAACCTAGCATCTTTCTCTCCTTAAACATAATAAATTGATAACTTGTACGTACAAGTTAATGATACCAAAATGAAAGCGGTTTTGCAAGCGTTTATATTTTTACTTTATCTTAAACTTCTTTTTTGCTACACTTATACTATGAAAAAGTATGAAATCATTCTTCGAGATTTAGAGAAAAAAATAATTGAGGGAACCTATCCCGAAAATGAACTTTTGCCTAGCGAAAATCAGCTCACAGAAATCTATCAAACCAGTCGTGCAACGGTAAGACAAGCTTTAAAAATTTTAGAAGAAAGTGGCATTATTCAACGGCGACATGGTTTCGGATCAATCGTTATTCCACGTGAAAGATTGATGTTCCCCATATCCGGTTTAATCTCTTTCAAAGAGTTAAAAGATTCTTTAAACTTTGTCTCTACTACAGAAATCCTAACTTTTGAGAAAATTACTGTAGACAAGCAGCTTTCAGAGCTTTCTTTTTTTGAAGAAGGAGCTCAAGCTTTTCATATCTTGCGCCGCCGAAATATTGATAACAGTTTTGTCATTCTTGATCGCGACTATATCTTAGCTTCTATTGCACCAAATATGACAGAAGATATGATTCAAACTTCCCTTTATGCTTATCTTGAGCAGCAGCTTAATTTAGACATCTCCTATGCTCAAAAAGAGATTACTATTGATTTTGTTAACACTGAGGACAAAGACTATTTGGACTTGAACCCTAAAGACCGCCATGTTGTTAGTGTGCGCAGTCATGTTTACCTCTCCGACAATAGTATTTTCCAATATACAGAAAGCCGACATCAGGTGGACAAGTTCCGCTTTACTGAGTTTTCGAGACGGCAGAAACACTAATAAAAAAAGCTAAACTCTCGTCTAGCTTTTTTTATCAATGACGGAAATGTCTCACACCTGTAAAGACCATTGTGATGCCATACTTGTTGCAAGCTTCAATGACTTCTTGATCGCGAACGGAACCGCCCGGTTGGACAATTGCTTTGATGCCAGATTTGGCAATCTCATCAATATTATCTGCAAAGGGGAAGAAGGCGTCAGAGGCAAGCACAGCATTATCTAAACCTTTTTCCTGAGCGGCTTCTATTGCTATTTTCACTGAAGCTACACGGTTGGTTTGACCGGGTCCAACGCCGAGTGTTTGATGTTCATTTGTAACAATGATACCGTTAGACTTCACATACTTGACCGCTTTCCATGCAAATTTTAGCGCTTCCCATTGTTCCATATCTGGTTGGTCTTGCGTTACTACTGTCCAACCTTCTGGGTGTTCTGTAACAACATCTTGTTCTTGTACTAAAACACCGCCAAGCACGCCTGTAATCATCGGTTCTCTTTCTGATGCACCAATTTGTTCAAAATCAAGCGTAAGCAAACGAATATTTTTCTTTTTCGTTAAAATTGCCAGAGCTTCATCAGAAAATGCTGGTGCAATAATGATTTCTAAAAAGATTTTGCTCATTTTCTCCGCTGTTTTCTGGTCAACTGGGCGATTTAAAACGACAATACCCCCAAAGATAGAAACAGGGTCTGCCTCATAAGCATAGTCCCAAGCCTGCTCGATTGTCACCGCTTGTCCAATGCCACAAGGATTCATATGCTTAAGCGCCACAACGGTAGGTTGCTCCGTAAAATCACGCGCAATCTGCAGCGCAGCATCTGCATCACGCACATTGTTGTAAGATAATTCTTTACCATGCAACTGCACACTTTGTCCAATCGAATAAGCAGTCGGGAGTGCATTTTCATAAAAATCTGCATCTTGTTGTGGATTTTCACCATAACGCATCCCTTGTTTTAAATCATAAGTCAGTGTCAACTTTTCAGGTTTTTCCTCTTGACCAGAAAATTTTTCTGTTAAATATTGTGCAATGAGCGCATCATAAGCAGCAGTATGTCGAAAAACTTTGGCAGCCAAACGTTGACGAAGCTCTAAGGTAGTTTCCCCAGCTTTTTCGAATTCTTTGAGAACTGTAGCATAGTCTGTTGGATCAACAAGAACAGTAACATCGGCATGATTTTTTGCTGCAGAACGTAACATTGAAGGACCACCAATATCAATATTCTCAACAATTGTTTGATGGTCAGCTCCTGATAAAAGTGTCTCTTTGAAAGGATAAAGATTGACAGCAACCAAGTCAATGGGGGTAATATTGTGCTCTTCTAAAGCAGCTACATGCGTGTCCAAATCACGTCGTGCCAAAAGCCCACCATGAATCATTGGATGCAATGTTTTCACACGACCATCCATCATTTCCGGAAAATGCGTGACTTTTTCAATCGCTAAAGTTGCAATACCTGCTTCATCCAAAGTTTTTTTTGTCCCACCGGTTGAGATAATTTCAAAGCCAAGCTTACTCAAAGACTCTGCAAATTCAACAATTCCATTTTTATCCGACACACTGATAAGCGCACGTTTAGTCATTTTTATTCCTTTTCTTTTTTTAAGTTTATAATAGCTGTTACTATTTTTTGATAAGTTCTTCTACTACTTTTATATACAATTCATGCTCTGCTTGATGGAGTTTTTTTTCATATTCGGCGAGTTCTGGGTGATAATCAAGCTGCTGCTGGGCTAAAATTTTACCTGTATCGACTCCCGCATCCACCCAATGAACGGTGATGCCCAGTCCCTTTTGAGCTTCCCAAGATTCTTCTAGCGCATGTGCTGAACCCGCAAAAGCTGGCAAATAAGATGGATGGATATTAATAATCCGACCTTCATAAGCTTGCAAAAGAGTAGGGCCAACAATTTTCATATAACCTGCGAGACAAACCAAATCAATCTGATATTCACGGAGTAAAGAAACTATGGCTTCTTCGTAAGTCTGTTTATTAGCGAAAGATTTTAGCGTAAAGCTGACGGAAGGCACATTGAGCTGCTGGGCTCTTTGAAGAGCATAAGCCTCAGTCTTATCTGAAAATAAGAGCTGAATTTCTGTGGGAAAAGCTTGAGCTAGAGCTTCAAAGTTGGACCCTGATCCTGAGGCGAAAACGGCAATCCTCATTTTATAATTACCGATTGTTTCATACGAGGCGTAATTTTTCCGATTTCGTAACATTTTACTCTTTGCTTCACTTCTTCAGCCTTTTCTGGAGCCACAGCGAGGACCATACCAATTCCCATATTGAAAATTTGAAACATTTCATCATGAGGAACTTGACCGTATTTCTCTAAAGCTTTGAAAATAGGCAAAATCTCCCAGCTGTCTTCTTTTATTTCAGCTGTTAATTGATCACCAAACATTCGCGGAAGATTTTCATAAAAACCGCCTCCTGTAATGTGTGATATTCCTTTAATCATATTGTCCTTTATGAGCGGTAAGAGCTCTTGAACATAAATATGGGTGGGTTCAAGCAACTCTTCTCCGAGGGGACGTCCCAGCTCAGGAAGAATTTCTTGTTTATCGAAATCTTTAAAGATTTTCCGAACGAGTGAGTAACCGTTCGAATGAAGACCTGAGGAAGGAAGACCTAATAAAATATCACCTGCCTCAACGTTTTTGGGACCATCAATAAGGGCTGACTTTTCGACAATACCGACAGCAAAACCTGCAAGATCATAATCATCTGTATCATACATATCCGGCATCTCTGCTGTTTCACCACCAATCAAGGCTGCACCTGACAGCAAACATCCTTGGGCAACACCTGCAACCACTTTTTCGAGCTTTTCCGGATGGTTTCTCCCGGTAGCGATATAGTCAAGAAAGTAGAGAGGTTCTGCTCCAGCTGCAATGATGTCATTAACACACATGGCCACACAATCAATCCCAATCGTGTCATGTTTATCTGCTTCAATAGCCAGTATCAGCTTAGTACCTACTCCGTCTGTTCCAGAGATGAGCACCGGTTCCTTAACATCAAGGCTTGAAAGATCAAATGCCGCTCCAAATCCTCCAAGTCCTCCAAGAACACCAAGTCTCTTCGTTTTTTCGGCGTGTTTTTTTATGCGATCAACCACTTGGTAACCCGCTTCAACATCAACTCCAGCCTTTGCATAAGCATTTTTAGACATTTTTCCCTCCTAAAGATTTCAGGTAATTTTCTTCGTAATCGTAAAGTGGTGTCGGATATATACCGTCAAAGTAAGACAGACACAGATTATCGTGGCCAATAGCCTCAACTAATCCTTCTTGACTTAAAAAGGTAAGACTATCTGCTCCAATAATTTGGCAAATTTCATCGACTGAGTGATTGGCTGCAATCAGCTCTTCTCGCTTTTGAATATCGATACCATAAAAGCATGGATAAGCAAGCGGTGGACTCGCAATCACAACATGAACTTCAGCAGCGCCAGCATCTTTAAGTAAACGCACGATTCGTCTGCTTGTCGTTCCACGTACAATAGAATCGTCCACCATGATAACCTTTTTACCTTCAACTACACTGGAAACAGCCGAGAGCTTCATCCGTACACCCTGTTCTCTTAGTTCTTGTGTAGGCTGAATAAATGTACGTGCCACATATTGATTCTTAATCAGACCCATTTCGTAGGGTAAGCCAGATTCTTCTGCATATCCTGATGCTGCTGAGAGTGACGAATTTGGCACACCAATAACAATATCTGCATCTATTTGTGCCTCACGCGCCAGGATACGTCCTGACTGTTTACGTGCTGTATGGACATTGACACCTGCAATAACACTGTCCGGACGTGCAAAATAAATATACTCCATTGAACAGATTTGTGTATTGGTCTTATCTGTAAATTGCTCAATATGCAAGCCTTGATCATTAATTTGAATAATCTGACCGGGTTTGACTTCTTGAACAAAGTCCGCACCTATCACATCAAAGGCACAAGTTTCACTGGCTACAACGAGCGCACCGTTAGCCATTTTCCCAATAGATAAGGGACGGAAGCCATTAGGATCAAGAGCTGCAATCATCGAATCTTCTGTCATCAAGAGATAAGCAAATCCACCTTTAACAGTATTCAAGGCTTCCTTTACTTTTCCCATAAATTCAGGATGATGACTGCGGCGAATCAGATGCGCCAAAATTTCTGTGTCCGAGCTCGAAGAAAAGATCGCGCCTTGTGCTTCTAATTCACGTCGTAGTGATATAGCATTAGTCAAGTTGCCATTATGGGCTAGACCAAGTTGCGTGTCTTGAAATTTAAAGTGGAAAGGCTGAATATTGTTTAATTCTGCTGAACCTGCGGTGGCGTAGCGCACATGACCCATGGCTGCTTTCCCTGATAATTTTTGCAAGTCTTTTTCGTGACGAAAAACTTCTGTTACCAAGCCTAAATCACGATGCCGTTGAAGTTGCCCATCATTATTTGACAGAATACCAGCACCTTCTTGCCCCCTATGTTGCAAGGCATGAAGTCCAAAATAAGTCAGTTGTGCAGCTTCAGGATGTCCCCAGATGCCAAAAACGCCACATTCTTCGTTTAAGGACTTTACTTCATAAGGCATGGAATCGCTCCTTCATAAATCGCTTTCGCTTCTTCAGTAGATAGGGAAATTTCGCCATCTTTTGCCGAAATTTTAATTTCTGACTTGTCTGTTACCTGCCCTAACTTGCTTGCTTTACCTGCCATCAGTTCTTCAAAGTTCTTTTCATCTTCTGGATGAACCGAGAGGATAAAGCGCCCTTGACTTTCAGAGAAGAGTTGTGCTGCATTGCCATCAAAATGAACCGAAATTCCTTTATTATTCGCAAAAGCCGACTCGACAAGAGCTACAGCTAAGCCACCTTCAGATAAATCATGTGCTGATTGAATGAGACCCGCTTGGATTGCTTTTAGTACGCGTTCCTGATTTTCTTTTTCAGCTTGCAGATCAAAGTTCAGCCTACCTGAAATCTCTCCTGTCATCATTTTTTGAATTTCAGAACCAGAGAAATCATCGCCAGTATCACCGATAAGATAAATTAAGTCACCTGTTTCTTTAAAATCTTGTGTCGTAATCTGTGCCACATCTTCAATCAAGCCAACCATCCCAATCATCGGTGTCGGTAGAATAGCTTGACCGTTCGTTTCGTTATAAAGGGAAACATTACCTGATATGACCGGAGTAGATAGGACACAGCAAGATTCCGAAATACCGTCACATGCCTTGCTCAACTCATAAAATTGCTCTGGCTTTTCTGGATTACCAAAATTAAGGCAGTCCGTAATAGCTAAAGGTTTCCCCCCTGAAGCAATGATATTTCGTGCTGCTTCTGCGACAGCTATTTGCCCACCAATCTCGGGATTAAGATAGAGATAGCGCGCATTACAGTCTGTTGTCATCGCTAAAGCTTTATTGGAATGACGGAGGCGGATAACTGCCGCATCAGATCCAGGTGCAACAACGGTATTGGTCATTACACGACTATCGTAGGTTTCGTAAATACTGCGTTTGCTCGCAATCGTTGGTTGATTCAGGAGTTCTTTGAGTATCTCTGTTGCGTTTGCGATTTCCGGGATAAATTTTTCGGCTTTTTCAAATGCAGCAATACGTGCAGGTTCTTTCATTTCACAATGATAAACTGGCGCATCCTCGGCTAAAGAGTCTACTGGAATTTCGGCAACTTTTTCCCCTTGGTGGAATAAAGTGTACATCCCGTCATCAGTAACTTCGCCAATATTTACCGCATCAAGTTCGTACTTTTTGAAGAGCTCAACGATTTCGTCTTCGTGCCCTTTTTTAATGCAAAGTACCATACGTTCTTGCGATTCTGAAAGCATCATTTCGTAAGGTGTCATGTTCGTTTCACGTTGTGGTACTAAGTCTAAATTAAGTTTCAAACCTGAGCCAGCCTTTGAAGCCATTTCCGAAGTCGAAGAAACTAATCCAGCAGCCCCCATATCTTGAATACCGACAAGGATATCAGAATGATTATGAATCACTTCGAGACAAGCCTCTAACAAAAGTTTTTCCATGAAAGGATCGCCCACTTGAACGGCAGAACGTTGTGTTTCAGAACCTGAACCAAACTCCTGAGAGGCAAAGGAAGCACCGTGAATGCCGTCACGTCCTGTTTTCGCACCGACATACATGATTGTGTTGCCCACACCTTTGGCTTGTCCTTTTTGGATGTGCTTATGCTCAATCAAGCCTACACACATCACGTTCACTAAAGGATTTCCCGCATAAGATTCATCAAAAGCTACTTCTCCACCTACCGTAGGGATACCGATACAGTTACCATATCCTGCTATTCCAGCTGTCACGCGGTCAACAATGTGACGTGTTTTAGCATTGTCAATCTGACCAAAGCGAAGGCTATCTAAAAGAGCAACTGGACGTGCACCCATCGAAAAGATATCACGAATAATCCCGCCAGAACCTGTTGCCGCTCCTTCATAGGGTTCAACATAGCTTGGGTGATTGTGCGATTCCGCTTTGAAAACAACAGCCCAATCATCACCAATATCAACGACTCCTGCACCTTCACCTGGTCCCATAAGTACGTGTGGGCCTTCTGTTGGAAATTTTTTCAAGACAGGTTTTGAATTTTTATAGCAACAATGCTCTGACCACATCACGGCATACATGCCTGTTTCTGTAAAGTTAGGCAAGCGACCACCAAGAATCTCATTTTTAATTTTAGAGTATTCTTCATCAGTCAAGCCCCATTCACGATAAATTTTTGACGTTTGGATTTGTTCTGGACTCATTTCAACGCTCATTGTAGCGCTCCTTTTTCTACAAAATTTTTCAAGATACTGGCAAACATTTTTTGACCATCATTTCCACCCAATAGGGATTCTACAGCGCGTTCTGGATGCGGCATCATTCCTAAAACATTGCCCTCTTTATTACAGATTCCAGCAATATCTAAAGCTGAACCATTAGGATTTCCATTTACATAGGTGAAAACGATTTGGCCGTTTTCTTTTAAATCTGACAAAGTTTGTTCATCAGCAATATACTTGCCTTCACCATGAGCAATAGGCAAGCTAATCACTTCATTTTCAGAAAAGACAGTTGTAAATTTTGAATTGTTATTTACTTTTAAGTTTTGCCACTTTGAAACAAACTTTAAGCTGTCATTTTGAATCAATGCTCCAGGTAAAAGTCCCGCCTCAACAAGGATTTGAAATCCATTGCAGGTGCCAAAGACAGGTTTTCCCTCTGCTGCTAAACGCTTAATCTCTGGCATGATGTTAGAAAAAGAAGCAATGGCTCCGCAACGTAAGTAATCCCCGTAACTGAAACCTCCAGGAATCAACACACCATCAAAGCCTGAAAGAGAATTTTCCTCATGCCAGACAAATTCGGCTTCAGCTTGCATCACATCACGAATGGCCCAAAGGAGGTCAAAATCACAATTTGATCCTGGAAATTGAATAACTGCAAATTTCATCAATCTACCACCTCAACCTTGTAAGTTTCCATGTTTGGGTTAGCAAGAAGTTTTTCTGCGATTTCCTCAACTTTAGAGGCCGCTGCCTCAGCTGTTGCATCGACTTCAATCTCAAAATATTTTCCTACACGAATGTCCTTTATCTCATCATAACCTAGCTTTTGTGTTGCTGCTGTGATGGCTTGTCCTTGAGGGTCCAAAATTGATTTTTTATAGGTTACATAAACTTCTACTTTACTCATTTTCTCTTTTTCATTCACTTTCTTTTATTTCTTCTCTACGATTTCACTACTTAATCTTAAAGCTCTTTTCCTTCTTGAAGGGCTGTGAGTACACGACTGTATACATCAATCAAATCGCCAATATTACGGCGAAAAACATCTTTATCTAAATGATTCCCCTCCGCATCCCAAAGGCGGCAAGTATCTGGTGAAATTTCGTCTGCCAAGATAATTTCGCCAGCTGCTGTACGACCAAATTCGAGTTTGAAATCAACCAGACTTAAGCCGATTTTTGCCCAGATTTTTTGTAGAAGTGCATTGATTTTCAGTGTTTCTGACTTGATGAATTCCACTTCTTCTGGTTGAGCAAGTTCAAGAAAATAGACATGTGCATCATTGATAAAGGGGTCATCCAGCACATCAGATTTGTAATAAAATTCAATAATGGGTTGAGGAAGAACGCCACCTTCTTCCAAAGCAAATCGCTTTGCAAAAGAGCCAGCAACACGATTTCTCAAGACCACTTCTAGAGGTATAATCTCAACCTTTTGATTCAATTGTTCGGTTTTAGATAATTGTTCAATGAAGCTTGTTCGGATTTTTTCAGCATTCAATTTTTGAAAAATCAAGGATGTGATTTGATTGTTCAATGCGCCTTTGCCTTTAATTTCTTCTTTTCTTTTACCATTCAGAGCTGTTGCATTATCACAATACTCCACCCAAATCAGCTGTTCATCCTCTGTCTCATAAAGCTTCTTTGCTTTACCTTCATAAAGTAAGCGTCCCTTTCTCACAATGTGCCTCCTATTTATTTTATAATTTCATTCTAACTTTATTTAGAGTACAAAAAAAGATATTACTTGTTAAAGCAATATCTTTTTTAAACATTGTTCGTTTTTTACGAATATTTATATAAAACTTCAAATTCTTCGCAGACAATATCCATATCCGGGGAAAAACACCCTATCTCTCGGAAAAAGTTTTCGTGGGCTTGACGCCAATAGGCGAGACTCCTATCTCCTTCACCCTCTTTGAAAGCATGCTCCTCTGTTACTTCATTAAATTTAGTAATATAAACCTTACTTGTTTGAATTGCTGCTCGAGGGCAGCCTTTTCCGTCTAGTAAAAGTTCATACTTCCCATCAACTTCAGGTAAATCCTCATCAGGATCATAGTCCAATAAAGCACTCGCCGTTGCTCGTTTTTTACCTTGAAGGACAAGGTCCAATATCTCATCGGCCATTTGCGGATTATTCCCAAAAGACCATGCACCACCAAAGTTCTCCGGATTTAAATTTGCTTCTTTGATAAATTCTTTGTACATTCTTCCTCCTAGTCTTTTTCTTATAAGTTTCAACAGAATCTTTTTCTCGGAGCAATTCATTCTGTCAAGGGAAGGTATCCTCTATATTTGAAAAATATTCTGCAGCTATAAAGCAACGTGAAGGCGGATAAGAACAGTAATCTCCTTAAATTGCCAAATCAAATTTTAATTGTGGACCTACCGGTTCATAATCTACCAGTTCAAAATCTTCGGGTTTAATATCAAAGAAATTCGTTCCATCTGCTACATTTAAAATCAAGCGTGGTTCTTTTTCTGAACCCGTACGTGACAGCAACTCATTCGCTTGCTCAAATTGATTATCATAAATATGCAAGTTATTGACAAAGTAGAAAAACTTACCCACTTTCCAACTAAAATGTTTAGCCAGCATCATTTGCAAAGCCACGTATTGCATTGCATTAATGTGATGCGCGACAAGCATGTCATTAGAGCGTTGAATCAAGGTTGCGTCCAGATAAATTTGTCCATCTGCTTCACGTCTTACATCAAACATGGTTTGAAAAGCACAAGGCAAAAGACCTTCTGTTTCTTCAAAATCTTCATATTGCCAAAGATTAATGATATTGCGGCGGTTCCAGGGATTTTTTTCCAAACCTTCAAGAAGTTTGCTGATAATATTATATTTTTTGACTGTTGCCCCATAACGTTGGCCTATGGTACCATCACCGATTCCCCATTCAGCCCAATATTTTACACCATATTTTTCTTCGAGAACATCGAGTGCACTTGTCTGATCTTGGTAAATCCACATGAGTTCTTTGATTGCTGTCTTGATAGGGATACGACGAAGAGTTGTGATAGGAAATTGGCCTTTTTCAAGATCATAAGTGACGAAAGATCCTGTAATATATTTACTGTTGGCTGTTTGGCCATTTTTATATTTTGGGCGTGCATTTTCTGAAAACACGCCCTTTTCGAGGATATTACTGATGTTTTCTTTGAAGATTTTATCTGCGTAAGTCATATTTCCCCCACTTAAATTATTTATTCATGACTAACATTATATCATATTATGAATTGAGCGTTTGAAGATAAGTACTCATTTTTCCCCTCCTTCCTGTAGGGCTTTTCACCCTAGGAAAGTAGTCAGAGAATCCTCAAAAGAAAAGAGAAACATCTTCAACACAAAAAAACAGAATATCTTTTATACTTTCTCGCTCAAACACTCCCAGCGCTCATACTTTACTTCTAAGTCAGCAGTAACTTGATCTAATTCTTTTTGCAACTCAGCAAGCCTACCAGCATCAGAACCGTTTTCATTCATTTCTGTATCAATTTCTTCTATTCTTTCTTCTAATTTGGCAATATCTTCTTCGATCGTTGCCCACTCTTGTTTCTCTGCCCATGTCATCCGTGGTTTTACATTCTCACGAACCCGTGTATCAGCTTTCGGCGTTGCCACCTCCACAGGAGCAGTTACTTTTGTCGCCAAGTAATCACTGTAAGCGCCAAAAAGATGATTAATTTTTCCATCCTCAAAAGCTAAAAGCTCATTGGAAACCTTGTCTTGGAAATAACGGTCGTGACTTACGGTAATTACGGCACCAGGGAATTTTGCAAGAAAATCTTCTAAAACTGTTAAAGTTGCAATATCTAAATCATTGGTTGGTTCGTCCAACAATAGAACATTAGGCTGTGTCAATAATATTTTTAGTAAATAAAGACGTTTCTTCTCACCACCAGAAAGTTTACGAATCAAAGTACCATGTGTGCTTCTCGGAAAGAGAAATTGTTCCAAAAGATTGACAATCGAAACCGTCTCACCGCTTGTATTTTGGCTAGCAGAAGCGACTTCTTCCAGAAAATTGATGATGCGCTTGTCCTCTTCAAGTCCACGTATTTCTTGACTAAAATAACCAATTTTAACAGTCTCACCAATATCCATCGTTCCTGATGTCAACTGAAGCTCTCCGGCGATAATATTGAGCAAGGTTGACTTACCTACGCCATTATCACCAACAATCCCAACCCGACTTTTATTCTGTACAATCCAGTTCAAGTCAGAAAAAATTGGACGATCAGGAAATGCAAAAACTGCATTTTCAAAGTTTATGACTTTTTTCCCTAAGCGTGTCGTCGCTAAACTGATATCTACATCGCCCAAGTCTTTATCTGTACGTATATCTTCTTTCAAGATTTCAAAACGGTCAATACGCGCCTGTTGTTTAGTTGCTCGCGCTTGCGGAGACTTACGTATCCATGCTAATTCAGACTTGTAAAGCTGTTGGTTTTTGTGCAAGCTTGCAGCCTCACGCTCCTCTGCTTCAGCACGTTGCGCCAAATAATCTTGATAATTTCCTTGATATTCTTTGAGTTTTGACTTGTCTAGCTCAAATATACGTGTCGCCACATTGTCCAAAAAATAGCGATCATGTGTCACAAAGAGCACTGTTCTCTTGCTGTTTTTGAGATAGTTTTGCAACCATGCGATAGTGTCCACATCAAGGTGATTTGTCGGCTCATCCAACAAAAGTAAGTCTGATGGATTCACAAGGGCTTGGGCCAACTGCACACGGCGTTTTTGTCCACCCGAAAGCGAGCCTATCTTTGAAGAAAAATCAGGCAGTTTGAGCTTTGTCAATACTGTTTTCACATCTGCTTCTACTTGCCAAGCGTTTAAAGCATCCATATCGGATTGAGCACGTTCAAATTTGCTTAAGTCTTCAATATTTAAAAGTGCAGCTTCATATCTTTTGATGGCCCTCATTTGGGGGAGTGAATCATCCAGAACAGTATCCATGATACTCGCTGTATCGTCAAAACCTGGTTCTTGCGTCAAATAGGTAATTTTATAATCTTGGGGGTGAGTAAATGGAGAAACATCTCCATCAAAACCTTGTATACCCGCAATCGTATTAAGCAAGGTCGTTTTACCTGTGCCATTTGTCCCTAATAGCCCTATGCGATCGAGGTCATGAATGATAAATGAAATTTTATCAAAAAGTATTTTATCTCCCACGCTTTTTGTTAATTCTGATGCTAAAAAGTCTGCCATGTTCGCTCTCAATCCTATCTTTTTCTCTGAATACTCTTATTTATTATAGCACAACTTAAAAAAGGCAAAGAGCCTGAGCCCTTTGCCTTTTGATATTAAACATTAAAACTAGAAAAACTCTCCGAGCTTAAATCTGTCAAGTCTGCATTTCCTAAGTCCAAGAGGTAAATACGAAGCTTTTGAGAAAACGTCATACTGTTTCGTGTATTTTCAATCGTTTTCTTCACCACAGGTATATCGTCTGTGATTAATCCATCCACATCGTACAGGCGCATACGTTGTACCGTATTTGGAGTATTGACATCCCAGGCATATACTTTTTTGCCATATTCATGCGCTTTTTCTACAAATTCTGAATTCAATGTTGATATTTCAACGGAAAAAGCATCTACATTACTTTTAGGTACCCCGATAAGATTGTAGGTCATAATGTAAGAGACAAAAGTAGACTGATCGTGATTTTTTAGACTCCGTGACAAATCAAAGCTTAAAGATTGTACTTGATGTTTTTTTGCTTCGATATCTTTTTTGTAACGTTGCAAGAAATTCTTACTCACTGCCTCTACATCATCATTAAGTGGAATTTTAATCTCAATCAGCAATTTTTGATGAAGTTTATCTGCTTCTTTTAGGTATTCATCAAAGCTTGGCAATGGAGCAGATTTTCCATTTTCCCGGACAGTGAGTTTCGTAAGCTCAGCTAAAGTCAGCTCATTTACCCTCTTGTTGACACCAGCTAAATGCCGTAAATTTTCATCATGCATGACAACGAACTGTTTGTCTTTTGTTTCCCGAACATCCATTTCCACATAATCTGGACGATAGGTTTGGCTGGTTTCAATCAAAGCCGGAATTGTATTCTGAACGCCATTTTTCTCTGACACACCACGATGAGAAATAATCAGTGGATCTGATAGGGTATCTTGACTGAGATAGTAGACATTAAAAATGCCAATAAGTGCAATAAACAGAGCCGTAAAAATCCCTAATAAACTGCGACTTACCCAGCGCCAAGCTTTAGGCAGCAGACGAAAAGCCTTAAGTTCTACATGTATTTCTTCTGACGTTAATTCCTCTAACAGATTAATGACTACATAAAAAATCAGTATCAACGACAAGAGCATGTGCAGTAGAGCTGAAACTTGGATGATAAACATAATCACAGTCGCTGATGCTAAGGCAATCTGTGGCATATGATAATCAATTGCAGATTGCAACAGAATCAAAAGCTGACTGATCACCCAAAAAGAGGCCAGTAGACTTACAAAAATTGCTGTGAAACGGAAAAAGAAAACTTTAAATGTTCCTTTACTCATCTGCCAACTGGTGCTCAATGAAGTTCTGAGTTTTTTCTGCTGTAAAATCATGAGCGGCAAGACAAAAATCAAACGGTAGCCGATAAAAATAGATAATACAGTCAGTAAAATATAAGCCGCCAAGAGCCACCAATTGTTAGTAGCAATAAATTCCAGTATAAAGTTGGGCACCTGAATGGCAGAAATGATATCGATACCGCTTGCAAAACCACTCAAAGGCAGAACCAACATAAAATAAAATAGGAAAAATAGAATAAGGGAAGGTCGAAGGTGCCTCAATCTTGAAAATGTTGCATAAAGCAACTCAGGAATCGTTACTTTTTCCTTTTTCCTCACAAAGTGAACCAGTATAGTAAGAAAAGTAAACTCCAAAAATACAGCTACCAAGGTCAACACTAGGATTCCCACCAAAGCGAGTGCCGTTAGGGGATGCTTGCTAAAAATGGAAATAACATTATCATAAGCAAGATAATCAATTTCTTTACGGCGAAGTAAAAAATTAGTGGTCACAGTCAAAGTTGGAACTACGACCAGTAAGAGTAAGAGGTGAAAAAAGATTACGGGACCAAAATAGTTAAACGTATTTTTAAAAAAATCTTTTGTCATCTGAAACGTTTTACGCATTTTCATTTCCTTTTTAGTAATGTATATATAAATGTCTCCCTATTTTAACATAATATTTTCTGAACACTAAGAATATGCTTTGCACTCTTTTACAGGATAGACATTTTGTATAGGGCATCAAAAAAAGCACCTCGGTGCTTTCTGTCTGTTATTATTAGTCGTTAAAGTCGTACCGGAGCTTCATACGATTTGAACCTGAAATTACCATACGACCAAGCATTTCAGTCATTGCTTTCAACGCAAAGGCTGCCAATTCTTCATTTGCTGCTTGTGGGTCTGCAGCGGCTCCCGCTTTATCCGTTTTATTTTGGATTTCACGGAACTTACCGACAGTTGCCAATTCATAGGTATCACGTAAATCAACGTATTTGCTGTAATCTGTATCGCCAAGGAGCGCTGCTGTACAGCTGAGCCAGTACATATTGTTCAAGTCAAATGTAGCTGTTGCATCACGGTAGCATGCTGGTGTGTCTTCAACATTTGTGTAGAAAGGTACGACATGGTTGAAGGTATTTGCCCCAAATGCCAACCATTGAATACCTGCAAGTTTTTCATCCACATGATTACGGATTTGCAAAATGTGGACACTGTGATTACGGTTAATCCCAATTGGGCGGAAAAGTTGTGCTTGTTCTGGTGTGTTTGTTGTACCATAGGTATCAAACTCAGTATTTTCAAAATGACTTGAAAGTACAAATTTCACATCTTCTACTGAAATTTTACGTGTGGCTTTACAGATGAAGGGTAATTCTTGATTTTGAGGATCATCACTTGGAGTTCCCAAAGCATTTTGACCGTACCAAGTACGTGGATTGTTATATACACTGTCTTTAACTGAGCTAGAACCAAAAATATGACGTAAATTGTAACCTTCAAAATCTGGATTGAGATGATTTTCATCAATTAATGCTTTCAAATCTTTTGAACAAAGCGTATCTTCACTTTCAAAATCAAAATGATCAATGTTCATGCGGTTAGGCGCAACCACATAAGAATCATCTGGGATGCGAACTGCTGCCCAATGATGACCACCAATCGTTTCCAACCACCAAACTTCTTCTTTATCAGCAAAAGCAATACCGTTGGGTTCATATGTCCCATATTGATCAAGAAGGGCACCTAAGCGTTCAACACCCTCACGCGCACTGTGGATGTAAGGCAAGACAAGAGTAACATAATCTTCTTCTCCCATACCGCTTTCTTGATTGTAAGGGTCAAGCCCCAAAACGCGTGGGTTGGTTGTAATTGTTTCTGTCGCTGACATTGCAACATTTGCAGCATTAATCCCTGCAGCAGCCCAAGTTCCGTTTGTTAAAACAGCATTTGGTGTTGCTGTATAACGCATTGGATTTTCTGGAAGATCCAGCTCCAAAGCACTTAACACGGCTTTATAATGACGCGGTTGTTCATCTGGTTGAACAACAACAAAGCGTTGTGGATCAAGCGCTTCATGGCCATCGTCATTACGAGCAATAAGTGTTGAACCATCAATTGAGGCTTTTTTCCCAACTAAAATAGTCGTACATGAACCTTGTTTACGAGTAATCATAGAATCTCCTTAATATATATTAAAATTTTGTTTCTATCATTTTTTAATTGGTTGTTAACGACTTGTTTTTCAATCTGATGCAGCAACTTCCCTAAAATCGGACCTGGCTTGATATTAAATGTTTGAATAATATCATTACCAGTTACTGCAAGCTCTGACTTACTATGAATCTGGAGATTTTCATCGTAGAAATAAGCCTGGTCACAATCAACTTCTTGGCCTGCAGCAACTTTAAGCTGGTCAACAAGTAGAGCTTTTTCTAAACCATAGCGATAAATGCTCTCTAAACTCCAACTTTCAAGCCTGTAAGCTTCTGTCAAATCATACACATATTTGATAAAGTCGTTAGACACTTTCCATTTTTTCAAGAAATCTTTAACATTTACGTGGTCACTGTGTACTAAAAGCGCAGCCCAAGCTTGTGCTGAATTGGCAAAGGTAAAACCTGTCTCTAAATTTTGAAGTAATGCTTGTATAGCCTTTTCTTGCAAGTCAGGCAAGAAAGTATAAGCTTCCGATGCAAGCAATATTTCTAAGCCTTTTTTCCAATCTTTAGCCAGAAGCAACTTGTCGAGTTCAATAAAAATGCGTTCAATCGAAATTTTGCTTAGAAGATGGGCTCGTGCCTGCATGGCTTTAAAGGTTTCTTCTTCAACATTAAAATTTAAAGTTGCAGCAAAGCGCATTGCACGCATAATCCGGAGCGCATCTTCATTGAAACGTTCCGTTGCAATTCCAACAGCACACAAGCGTGACTCTGCTAAATCGGAAAGGCCATCGAACAAGTCAATAATCTGTCCCTCAGTATCCATAGCAAAGGCATTAATCGTGAAGTCTCGCCGTTTTAGATCTTCCGAAAGTTCTCGGACAAAATCTACAGAATCTGGACGGCGATAATCTGTATAAGTGCTTTCTGTACGGAAAGTAGTAATTTCATAATGTTCAGCTTCAGATTGACCGGCTAAGACCAACACGGTACCGTGATCAATTCCCACATCGATGGTATGCGGAAATATGGCTTTGGTTTCAGCTGGATATGCGCTGGTTGCGATGTCCACATCATGGATTGGCCTTTGCAAAAGCGCATCACGAACGCTTCCTCCTACAAAATAAGCCTCAAAACCATGTGCCTGTATTTTTTCCAAAACCAGCAAAGCTTTTACAAATTCTGACGGCAAATTCTCTAGTTTCATACTTCTATTTTAGCACTTTTCAGATGAAAAAGAGTCGCTGAGTAGTTTTTTTAAAGATAAAAAGATTTAGTGCAGGCTAGCGATGTAAACATGGAAGTTTGAAAATTAAAAGTAATTGTTTATTCAAAGCTCTCCTTGTAAAAAAATGATTCACGAGAGAATCATTTTTTTCCTATGGAACGCGATTACTTCACTGCACATAAACGATAGATGGCTTCAGCATATATCTCCATCGTTTTACGCAAATCCGCAACGGCCCACTGTTCATTAGCTTGGTGCATGTAGTCCGGTGTGTCAGGGAACATAGCTCCGAAAGCCACACAATTTTTCATTGTCCGAGCAAAGGTAGCTCCTCCAGAAACCATCGGCTCGGTCATATCTCCTGTGATTTCACGATATGTCGCAAGGAGGGTTTGGATGAGTTCACTTTCTACTGGCACATAGAGGGGATTTAACCAATCATATTGTTTATATTCAAGTTGATATTCTGCTGCTTGAGTAGCAAGCTTTGCAGCAAGTTCATCTTTATCAATGGTTACTGGGATACGCATATCCACACCAATTTTTGTATGTTCAGGAGTGATTTCAACATCTGTGAAATTCATGGTTAATTCACCAGACTGCTCATCCATGACCTTACCCACGACATTTTCTCCTGTGGCATTATCTTGAACGAGTTTACCTAAGAAATCAAGGGGTTTGAAGTCAAATACTTCTGACAAGGCAATAGACAAACGTAGGATTGCGTTTACTCCTTCTGGTGCAGCCATCGCGTGTACACTTTTTCCCTTTACCGAAATCCCTTTTTCTGTTTCTTCATGAGCAAAGCCATGCGCTGTCAAGGCAGCTTTTACTTCTTCGATTTTCTTCGAAGTGTAAGCTGCACGATCAGGTACAACATTTAATGCACCGGGCGCGTGCAATTCGAAATCATTTGTACCAGGTCCAGTAAGATAAGCTTGAAGTAAGCCTTTTTCGGCATAGTTAAGTGGAAAATGAGAATCAGGAGCAAAGCCCATGGTGATTGCTTCTTCTTTCTCATTATATTTATCCAAACAACGCCAAAGTGTTTCTTCATCTGTACCAAAAATGAAGCGAATACGTCCGTCAAATGTAACCCCAGCATCCATTAATGCTTTTACCGCATAAAGAGCAGCCATACTTGGGCCTTTATCGTCCTGTGTTCCCCGACCGATTAAAAGGCCATCACGCTCGACCATTTCAAAAGGATCAGTTTCCCAACCTGCTTGATCTGCTGCAGGTACAACGTCCATGTGACAAAGTAAGCCAAAGAGTTTTTCACCTTCCCCAATCTCAGCGTAACCATAATACCCTTCCGTGTCTTGGAAAGTCTTAAAACCTAATTCTTGGCAAAGTTCTAAGACTTCTTCCAAAGCACCCAAAACTTTTTTACCAAAAGGATGTCCCGCTCCAGAATCACTCTCGTCTAATACAGAGGCATGCTTGACTAAACGTCCGAGTGCTTGTACTGCTGCTGTTTGATATTCGTCTGTAATAAAAGTTTTCATTTGACCTCCAACAAAAGCTTTCCATCTGGAAAGCCATTTATTCATTTTTTATAATACTGCGGCAACACCAAGGATAATCATGATTACAACCAACTGAATCACGATCAACTTGGCCATAAACTTCCACCATGTTCCGATGTTAAAGCGGGCAATAGCAAGTGCACCCATAACAACGGCAGATGTTGGGGTAATCAGGTTCAAAATTCCTGATGCAGATTGATAAGCTGTAATGACCAAATCTTTTGAAACATTGGCGAATTCGCCCATTGGACCCATGATTCCCATCGTAGCAGCAGCAAGGCCTGATGTTGATGGAATTAAGAAACTCATTGGCAGGTAGAAGATAAACGTTAAGATAATAAATAGACTTGATGAAAGACCTTGAAGTCCTTGTTCACCCCAATGCAGGATTGTATCTGTAATCATCCCGTTGTTCATCACAACCTGAATCCCACGTGCCACAGCTACAACAATCGCAACACCTATCATGTCTGATGCACCTTCGAGGAAGGCAGAGATAAATTCAGATTCTTTCATACGGTAAACAAAAGCAACCACGACAGCCATGACGATGAAAAGCATTGTAATTTCCGGGAAGTACCATGCCCCAAAAGGCACCATGCTTTTACCAAGAACAACACCTAAACCTGGGATTGATGTTAACCAAGCTGTAAAGTCATTAAAGAAAGTAAAATGCTTATTTAACATGTCCCATGGAACAAGCGACATAATCATGATGACAAAGCTTCCGAAGAAGACAACATTTACCCATTTTTGACGTTGCGTAATATTTTCCTGTTTTTCAATAGAAGCAATGTCGAAATGTTGGATATCGGCTTCACGATTTTTGTAAACCAAAGACTTTGTAGGATCTTTTTCAATCTTTGAAGCATAACGATAAACATAGAGAATTGAGATAACTGTAAGTACAACCAGCATGAAGAAACGAAGGCCCATACCTTGTCCCATGGAAATTCCTACTGCCTGAGAAGCTACACCTGTGGCAAATGGATTCACTGTAGAAGCTAAACAGCCGACTTGTGAACCCACTAAAACGATAGCAACAGCCACAACCGTATCGAACCCAACCGCAATCATGACAGGGATAATCAAAGCATAGAAAGCCAATGTTTCTTCCGCCATCCCATAGGTTGATCCACCAAGTGCAAAGAGAATCATTAAGACCGGAATCAACATCTTCTCCTTGCCCTTAAAACGCTTAACGATCGAGGCAATACCTGCTTCAAGGGCACCTGTTTTATTCACTACACCTAAAAAGCCACCCACCATTAAAATAAAGAATGAAATGGGAATCGCCGCTGGCGTAGCAGGTACGTTTCCTTTTGCTTCAATGCCTAACATCCCATTAACGGGGGCCATAAGCATGTCCCAAATCCCTTGAGGGTTTGAAGCAACTTGTGTAAACGATCCAGCAATAATATTACCTGCATCATCTACCTTGTAGTGACCTGCTGGAATAAACCAAGTCAAGATCGCAATAAGTACAATGATAATGAAAAGAATCGTGTATGCCGATGGCATTTGCAATTTTTTCTTTTCTGCTTTTGTTTCCATATATACCTCCTTTGTATATTTATGCATACAACAACAACTTTAGTTTAATGCTTTTTCAAACTAAAGTCAAACAAAAGCTGAGAATTTTTGTTTCCTCCTCCAGATTCTTTTTTAATGTTTCCGGTTACATTAGCTGTACAATCCTGTTTCTTTTTTTACAACAAAATAAAAAAACATGCTATACACTGATAACATCCTTTTTTATTTTTATACAAATCATCCTTTCTTAGGAGAAAAGCCGTAAGCGATAGCTCCCAAGCCAAGATGTGTTGCAATAACTGGACCAAACGTTACGATTTCTACATCGTCATAACCATGCTTTTTGGCAAAATCGTAAAGCTCCTTAGCGCGTTCTTCTGCATCGGCATGTAAAACATAAACTTTATGAGTTTTGGGGTCACTATTCGCAAGCATAAGTTTTTTAAGTTCTGATGTGGCTTTCTTGCTTGTTCTTACCTTGTCATATACCACAACTTTACCATCTTCTGAGAATTGTAGAATGGGTTTGATATTAAGCAATGTGCCGAGGAGTTCGCCTCCACGTGAAAGACGTCCTCCTTTAGCTAGCCAGTGCAAATCATCTACAAGCATAAATGCATTATCATGGTCTCTTTGGTACTCGAACTGTTCAACAATCTCTTCAAAAGACTTTCCAGCGTCAGCTGCATCTAAAGCTGTTTCAATCATGTAGCCAAGAGGACTGGATGTAATAAATGTTTCAGGGAATTTCACGACCATATCTTCAAATTCATCTTGTAAATAAAAGGCGTTTTGGAAAAAACCAGAGATTCCTGAGCTCAAGAAAATTCCTAAAACATGAGTATATCCCTCTTGTTTGAGTTTTTTCAGTATTTCTTCTAACTCAACAACACTCGGCTGGGAGGTTTTAGGAACTTCTGAAGTAGCAGCCATAAGTTTGTACCACTCTTGATGTGTCATTTCACTTGGTCTATACTCTTTTCCCTCAATAGAAATAGGGATTTCCAAAATGATTAAGTCGTCACGATTTTTATATTGTTCAGCAAAATCTGCTGAAGTATCTGTAATAATTGCTAATTTCATAATAAATAATCTTGAAAAAATCCTTAAAATTGAAGGTTAATGCCCGGTTGATCAAGGGCAACCTCTGTTGTTTCGTACACTAAACGTTTCAATAAATCAAAAAGTGGAGCAGCAAGTTGTGCCATTTCCTCCTGAGCTAACTCCGATTGCTCTTTTACTTGACGTCCGCGAACATAGTTAAGCTGACTGAGCATACCTGACAATACAATATTCTCTAATGGAATCATGTATGTTAAAATCGCATAAATTGCTGTATCCTCTGCCGCAACTTTTCCTTGGGGAATTTGCTCATGAGGCAGTAGCTGAAACTGTACATTAATGTTTGTTTCAGGTGTACCATTCTCCTTTTCCCACTCATAATTACGTGCGTCATAATGAAATTGATTTACAAATTCCTTGTCGCGTTCTAATGTTAATGTCATCTCCATTCACTCCAATTTTTTATTTTTTTATCGGCAATGTCTCCAAAGTACTCTTTCTCATCCAAGAGCACAGTTGCAATGCCTGCATTTCTTCCTGCTTCAATATCCAGCGGGCGATCTCCAACCATAACAGTTTCTTCTGGCACAAGTTTATATTTGTTGAGTAAATATTCCAAGGCTTCAGGGCTTGGTTTACGTTCAAAGTTTTGCTTGCTCGTAATTACTTCCGTGAAGTATTTTTTTAAATCACCTAGATATTCAAAAGTAGAATTATCACGGTGACTTAGGACAAAATTTTGTCCCCCATCTTCAACAATTTTTGACAAAATTTTAGGAATTTCGGCATAAGCTTGAGGATTCTTTTGACGCTCTGCTTCTATTTTGTGATACAAGTCCAAAAAATCCTGATTGGCAAATTCATGTGCAAATTTCTGAATCGAAAAACGCTTGACATAAGCCTCTAAGTCCCCAGGAAATTCTACGGAAGACTGTTTCATAGCTTCACTCAATGCTTCTAGCATAACAGGATAAGTATCAAAAAGTGTCCCATCAAAATCCCAAATGTAATTTTTCCACATCATAAAGAACTTTCACTTTCCTGTTTTAGCTGATTCAAAATTTGTTGCTCTTCCTCATTAAGCTCATATTTCTCCAATAAGTCCGGACGTCGTGCTAAAGTTTTTTTCAAGCTCTCGGTCAAACGCCATTTACGAATATTTTCATGATGACCAGACATTAACACACTTGGGACTTTTTTGCCTCGAAAATCTTCTGGTCGTGTATACTGTGGATACTCAAGTAATCCTGACGAGAAAGAATCGTCTTCATGACTCGCTGCCTTGCCTAAAGCTCCGGGAAGTAAGCGTACGACGGAATCAACAATAACTGTAGCTGCTACTTCCCCTCCTGTCAAAACAAAATCACCAAGAGAGATTTCATCAGTTACTAAGTCTTTGATACGTTCATCATAGCCTTCGTAATGCCCACATATAAAAATCAAATGCTCCTCTTTCGCCAGTTCTTCTGCCATTTTTTGGTTGTAACGTTTTCCTGCCGGATCCAGCAAAATGACACGCGCATTTTCATGAGGAATTTTATCCATTGTATCATAGATGGGCTGAGGCATAAGAAGCATCCCATGACCACCGCCATAGGGCATATCATCTACATGGCGTTGCTTGTTACTCGCATTTTCACGAAAATCATGCGTATAGAGTTCAAGCAGGCCTTTCTCCTGAGCTTTACCGACTATAGACTGGTTAAGTGAGTCAAACATGTGTGGAAAGATTGTTAAAATATCGACTTTCATCTTAATCGTCTAAACCTTCCATAATTTCTACATCAACTCTTCTCGCTTTTAAATCCACATTCAACACCACTGGTGGAATGTAGGGAAGAAGCAAATCACGTTTTCCTTTACGCTTGACCACCCAAACGTCATTAGCCCCTGGTTGCAAAATTTCTTTAATTTGGCCAATTAATTTGTCCTGCTCATAAACGTCTAAACCAATGATTTCGTGATAGTAAAACTCGCCTTCATCCAGTTCTGTTAGCTTATCTTCAGCTATTTTCAAACTAAATTCTTTAAAGGCTTCAACTTCGTTGATATGATATAATCCTTCAAATTTAATGATATAAAAATTCTTTTGTTTACGCGCAGTTTTAACCTTCAAATCTTGGACATAATTTCCTTTTTTGTCAAAAAGGGCCAAAACTGTATTTTTTGCAAAACGTTCTTCAGCAAAATCAGTAACTGAAATTACACGTACTTCTCCCTGAAGTCCTTGTGTATTCACTATTGTGCCTACATTGTAAAATTTTGTCATACCAATATTTTAACACAATTCATGTATTATTTCCTTATATGCCGCAGCTCATGTTTTTTAATGCGGCTATTTTAGACGAAATTCTACTCCCATATCACTTATTACACCCCTTGCATCTCTTATTGCTAGGGGAATACAGTAAAAAACCATTGACATTTGGTGCGCTCCAAAAAAGTTGGACTAACATTCTAACTTTTGCCTGCACTCAATTTTCTAATGGTTTTTATTCTTTATTTTTTAGGTTCCCAGTTCTTCTTAATAAAAGTTATAAAATCCGCCCATTCTCCATTTTCAAGCCAGTCTTTGCTCAAAATCAATATTTGATTCGTAGCCAAATAGATGTAGATTTCCCGATCATTATTATGGGCTACCTTGTAGACCATGTCAGGTGTTATGGTCATAGTCGAAAAAGATGTGTTCTGCTGGATTTCCTGTGCAGTAATATGGATTTGTCGAGGAAGACCATTCAGTTTCTTACCACTCCTATAGGCTTTTCTGCTCTTGATTTTGAGAGTATACCTCATCAAAAAAGAGAGCAAAAAATTAAAAGCAATTAAAAAGAAAGCAGTGAAAATCCAGAAAAACAAAGAATCATCAGCATTGTCCCGCAAAAATACAGCTAACATCACAATATTGAAGACAAGTAAAAATACGAGTTTCGTTTTTCGCACATTGAAGCGCTGCATCTCATAAAATGCTTTCTCGCTGATTTTTCCGCTTAGTCTGTATTCCATTCGCTGCTTTCTTCCTCTCTCATCTCAATAAAGCACATATCTTTTTTCACAGACCAAGCAAGTCCTTAAGTCCCTCTACTGC
Source organism: Lactococcus garvieae (assembly GCF_016758115.1). Taxonomy (GTDB): domain Bacteria; phylum Bacillota; class Bacilli; order Lactobacillales; family Streptococcaceae; genus Lactococcus; species Lactococcus muris. The sequence goes on along the minus strand of NZ_WIVG01000001.1, from coordinate 5,542 downwards.
TCCACCTGCCTGCTCGCCAAAATCAGGTAACTGCTCAGAAGCAGTGTCTAGTAGACCACTCGCATTTTCACGCGTGTCATTTACGAAATTTCCCGCTTGGTCTGCTAAGTCTGCTGGCACATTTTCCGCCACATTATTGGTTACTTCTGACAAGTCGCCACCGACTGCATTAGAAAGTGTTTCAACAACATTCCCGCCTAAAAGCTCTTGCGCTTGGTCGGTCAAGCTCCCCAAATCCAAGTTTTTCGCAAAATCAAAAAGTCCCATTTTTGTATCTCCTTTGTTTTTTACTATTTTATCACTTTTCCTCAAGAAGACCACATGATTTACGGCTGAAGCAACTTACCGCTTCACTATCTTATAATAAACACGGCTGGTTGCCTTATAGATAAGATAATAAATTCCGGATAGAACAGCTAAAGTAATCAGACTGATGATGAGTGCTAAGCGACCATCCGTCACCCCAAAAAGCATAATCATCTGACTAATCATACGATAAGCACCTGCAAAATGCAGGACGGTGACCAGCAGTGGCAAGAAGAAAATCATACGAACCTGTGAACGGATAGTTTTCTGAACCTGTTCTTTGGAAAAGCCTGCTTCTTGAAGAATTTTGAAACTGCGCTTGTCTTGAGTCCCCTCAGACAACTGTTTATAGTAGATAATCAAGGCTGCACCGAGGATAAAGCTGATTCCCAGCACAAAGCCAATAAAGACAAAACCGCCGATCTGCGCTTTTTGATTTTGCAAGGCTTGGCTACGGAATGTGAGGATATTATAAGCCCTTTGTGCCTCTTGATTCTCATTAAAAGCTGTTTCAAACCTTGCTTGATCTGCTTCTGGGAGGTCAAATAGGGTTAAAGTCATGGCTGATTCGTTCATGCCTGAAGTATTCTCAGCATAATTGGACTGATTATAGACTGATAAAGCCTGGTTGAGCGTAGCTTCATTTACAAAGACCAGCATGAGTGAGTTCGACATGGTCATCTCTGCGGGGAAGTTTTTCAATTCTGTCAAATGACCAGCAACTTGATAGGTCTGTCCGTGCCAGTTGACTGTCTTGATACCAGCGGATGAGGCTTTGCCTTCTGATAAATCAACCAGCAGCACTTGATTTTCAGACAAATGCTGCACATTTTCATTCCCTAAAGATACCAAACTCTCCGCAGTCGTCATGGTCATCAAATAATGGTTTTCATCCAGCATACTGCCCAGCTCTTCTTGCGTGACAAATTGGTCCGCACTTGAAGTTGCACGACTGGCTTCGACATCTTGCGAGACATAGATGCTGGAAAGATTTTCGATAGGCACACCGCTCTCCGCAGCAATCTGCTCCGTCAGAGCCGTCAGTTCTGCACGGGAATTGTTTTCTTGAGTCGAAATAATCTGTGCCTCTTTTGGAAACTGGTTTTCTACCATATCTGCTGTTCCAAAAAATACTCCTAAACTGACAACAACAGTCACCACCGTCATCGACAGTAAGATTGTGATATTTCCAAGACCGACAGCATTGGCTTTCATCCGATAAAGCATCGAACTGACGGTAATAAAATGATGCGGTTGATAGTAAGAATCCTGTTTTTTCTTGCGCTTGAGGTACCAGATGGTAAAACTCACATAGAAAAAATAAGTCCCAAAAATCACCAAAAGAACAGCAATGAAAAAGCGTAACAATGCCACGATAGGATTATCCACCGTCAAGGCGATAAAATAACCCGCAGCTAAAAAAAGCAAAGCAAGAAGCGCTGTGAAGACATTGGACTTGGGCTCCTTCTCACCTTTTGTCTCTTCGCGAAGCAAATCCAAACTTGAACTTTTAAGGATAAGCACAGCTCCAATAACAAGCAAAAGTAAGAAAAAGAGCAAGTAAATCCCTGCCACCAAAGCAATCGCTAAGGGACTAATTATTAGATTAAAATAGTCACCACCGATAAGATTGACAAAAATCAAGTAAAGGAATTTGGCAAAAGAAATCCCCACAATCGTACCGATAAGAGTGGCTGTAAGATAGGTAAATAAAAGTTCCCAAAAAGCAACCTTGATAATACTAGCTTTGCCAAAGCCTAAAATATCATACAGGCCAAACTCCCGGGAGCGCTGTAACTGGAGAAAGCGATAACTGTACACTAAAATCATCAAGGAAAAGATGATGAGCACGAGTAAAGCAAAGCCCATCAGCTGAGCGACAGAATTACCACCAGGAAGCTTTTCAATGGTTGGGGAGAGTCCAATCGAGGCTGTTACAAAAAGCATGACAAACATCGTGACAGAAGCCATCAGAAAGGGCGCAAAAGCTTGAAAACCCTTTTTCATGTTTTTCTGAGCCAATTTAAAACTAAGCATCTTGAACTCCTTTCGTATCATATTCTTCTGTACTGCCAAGAAAAGCTGTCATCGAGAGCGTGATTTCTTTGGCAAAGGCTGTTGACGTTTTTTCTCCACGATAGAGCTGATGATACAGCATACCGTCCTTGATAAAGAGCACGCGCTTGGCATGACTAGCCGCCAAACTCGAGTGGGTAACCATAATAATGGTCTGACCACTCTTGTTAATTTCTTCAAAAAGGTTGAGAAGCGCTTCTGAGTTTTTATAATCCAAAGCGGCCGTTGGTTCATCAGCCAAGATAAGATCAGGCTGAGAGATAAGCGCTCGCGCTACAGCAACCCGCTGCTTCTGTCCGCCAGAAAGCTCAAAAGGCTGTTTTTCAAGCAAGTTTTCAATCTGAAGTTTCGGTGCCAGCAACGCCAGTCTTGCCTGCATCGTTTTGATATTTTCTTTCGAAAGGACAAGTGGCAGAAAAATATTGTCACGAACATTGAGCGTATCCAGCAGGTTAAAATCTTGAAAGACAAAGCCCAAATGACGACGTCGAAAAGCCGACAAGTCCTTATCTTTAATGGCGGTGATGTCTTTTTCGTGGAGTAAGACTTGTCCTGAAGTCGGTTTTTCCAGTGTCGACAGAATATTCAACAGGGTCGTTTTCCCAGAACCTGACTCTCCCATGATGGCGATATACTCGCCTTGATTCACGGTAAAGTCAACATCACTAAGGGCTGTTGTTTCCTCCTTAGAGAAACGTGTCTTGAAAACTTTTTTGAGGTGTTTTACTTCTAAGAGCATAGTTTAATATATGAATCCAATCTTTAAGTGACTAGATTTCTTCCTTTCTTGTCTGTTTGTCTTTACTTTTCAAGCTGTTCCAGAGCTTTTTTTGGAACTTGTTCTTTGCTGATTTCTGACCAATTCGTAATAATATCTCGTTTTTGATTATAAGTCACTTTCAGATAAGCGCCTTGACGAAGTTCTTTACTGGCAACGAGTGGAACCTCTTGAGCTTGGCCTTCTTCATCATACTGCGTTCCTGCATAATCATAAAGTACGCTCAGACCTCCGCCCTCTTGCTTCCATGGTTTTTCAATGCCTGCACTTGTAATTTGTGTGTAAGTCACGTCACCACCGCGCCACACATGATTGTAGTAGAGATAAGCACCTGTCGGTAAAGCTATAGCCAAAGCAAGTATTCCGAGCATTAGTTTTATAGTTTTTTTCATTGTCACTTTCTTTTCCTTCATTATTTACTGTTTTTACGTGTCCGAAGCAGCCCCCCTATTCTCTGAATTATTTCAATGAAATATATTTCCCGCTTCATTCAGGCACATTTTTATTATAAAGCAACATTAAAGAAATGACGATTACACTTTTGTAATTTTTTGCATAAAAACGTAAAACTAAAAAAACAGCTTCATATCAAGGGAGCTGCTCGCTATATTTATTTAAAACTTTTAGGGCACATAATAATAAAGAAAAAGCTGTATCATCGTAATAATAAACAGAAGTCCAATAATCGTTGCCACCCAAATCATATGTTTCTTCTTCTCGGTATTTAGCACCGCAATAAACTCACGGATAAATGCCGGAACACGATAATACATTGCAGTTTTTCCACCTCTGCCTCCTTCTGCCTCTAAGCCAAGAGCTGCTGCAAAAAGAGCTGCTCGAAAAACATGATAATCTGATGTAAAGAAAAGAAATCTCGCCTTGATTAATTCTGATGAGAAAACTAGATTTTCATATGTTGTGCGTGATTTTTCCTCCAAAAGCGTACGCTCGGATGGAAAACCAAGCTCTTCGTGGGCATATTTTTGCATAGCTGAGGCTTCCGATACTTTCTCATCTGTCCCTTGACCTCCAGAAAAAACCACGATAGTTTGGTCATCACGAACAGCTTGAACTGCTGCTTTAATACGGTTTCCAAGTAATATTCCGACACGTTCACCATCAATCAAGCCCGCACCGAGCACGACATGAAAAGCTGCTTCAAGTTTACGTGTGCGTCTGCCATACACCCAACTTGATAGAAAAAAGACTGTAAACTGCCAAGCCAAATAAAGTGACAAGAGAGGAAAAACCCAACTCAAAACGGAAAGCCATTGCCAGTGCTCTGGTAAATTGCCCATAGCAAGAAAAATACCATCAATAACTAAGAAAAAAAGAACAACTATTGGAAGGAGAAGATTAGCCACAGTCCTCGTTTCACGCCGCCACATCTTTACTGTAAGAATAACGATACCAAGAGGAATAACTAGCCCAAGAAACATTGAAAAAATCATAAAAACTACAACTTCAATACCTAATAAAAACAGCCAAATGCTGCGCCCGCCATCGGTCAAAACAAGCATCGATCCAAGTAGACCATTTAATGCCACAAGCAAACAAAATAAATATAAAAAAGTCAAACGTCCTAGTGTCAAGGTTCGTAAATCGCGCAGTCGCTTTCTTTTCCACCAAAAAAAGAGTGACATAAAAGCAAAAATAGCAGTCAAAATCAAACCGACAACAAAAAAACCAAAGTCATTATTGTTCACAATATCATTTCCCATAAGTTTATTTTAGAAAATAATAGAACAAAAACCCTGTAAACAAGCGCTATAACAGCTTTTCCCACAATTTCTTTTGTCCTTCTTTTTCCTCTTTTTTCCTCCCTTTTCTTATACTTTTGGTTAATATTTGGTTACTCTCAAAAGTCAAGTGCGTTTAGCTTCTCTTTCAAATCATTTTGCATATTTTGAGTCACGTGGCTATAGACCTGTAAAATCATTTTTTCATCCGAATGTCCTACTCGCTCCATAATCGCTTTAATCGGTACATTCATTTCTACCAACAAGGAGATATGAGAATGCCTTAACATATGTAAGTGGTAATTTCTATCAGAGTCCTCTCTACCAAATTTTTCAAAACAGATTTTTTTAAGATAATGAGAAAGCTCATCTCTACCATAAATATGACCTCTTTCATCCACAAAGACAAAATCCTTATCATAACATTCTTTAAGGAAATGCGTAAGGATTTCGATACATCTTTCATTTAATGAAATTGTTCTATAAGAATGGGCTGTTTTAGGGGAGAGGAGCTGGCGCGCATTTGCCACATAGCCATGTAAATTTAAGGTATGCGCAACTGTTAAAGTCGATGCTTCAAAATCAATCGCTTCCCACCTTAGAGCCAACAATTCTCCTATACGTAAACCCGTTAAGAACATAA